>NZ_SJWV01000044.1:0-26951 GCF_004352695.1 Escherichia sp. KCJ4928 | reverse complement strand
GGATGAACCAGCAGGAACATGCCAGCCCCGTCAGTGAGTTTATAAGCCTTGTCAGTGGGCTTTGCAGCCCGGATTTTTGCGTCAGTCAGTGCCATAGTTCAGCCTTCTGAATGCGTTAAAGAGGGTATAAATTCTGTCGAACTGGGGTGTACCCGCAATTATACCCACACAATGAGGTTGATGTGGGGGGAATCTGGTTGAGTTCGGTAGAATTGATTTGGAGGAAGAACACTTAAATCATGGTGTTCTGAAACGAAAAACGGACCTCCGTGGAGGTCCGTTGATATGAATTTGGTGCCCGGACTCGGAATCGAACCAAGGACACGGGGATTTTCAATCCCCTGCTCTACCGACTGAGCTATCCGGGCAACGGGGCGCATTAAACCTGATTCGCCTCGTCTCGTCAATCAAATTTCTTCAATTTACTGCAGACTGCACAATCTATCATCACTTTGCCGCTATTGCACGCATTGTCAGGCAAACCAGGCGGTCCAGGCGGCGGAAAGCGGCATTGCCAGAAGGAGTGCTGGAAGCATGTTGACCACCGGGAACATTTTAATGCCACAGATGCGTAATCCGGTTGCCAGCAGCAATAAACCGCCTACGGCGCTGAAGTCTGCCATCATCGACGGTGTGGTCAGCGGTAATATCAGCGCGGCAGCCCACGCCAGCGTTAACTGGATGATCAGTAATGGGATACTAATTACCGACACCGCAATACCCAGCGAGCAGGCGAAGATCATCGCCGTAAAGAAATCAAGAAATGACTTGGCGATTAAAATACTCGGATCGCCGGTCATCCCTTCGTTCATCGCCCCGAAGATCCCGGTGCCGCTGGCGCAAAACAGGACAATAATCGCGACATAATTCTGAATAAAAGATTCATGCGCTGGCTTCTTACGTGAGTGACGAAACAGATTTTGTGCTTTGGCGACTGCTGTATTGACACCTTTCTCCAGCAAACAAATTTCGCCAATTAGAGCGCCAAGTAGCGTAGCTAAAACCATCGCTGGAAGGTTGGCGCATTTCACAACCAGTAAAATACCAATCCCCAGCGATGCCAGACCAAAAATAGATGTCATGGAGACGCGGATACGTTCCGGTAAGCGTTGGCTGAGCAGTGCGCCGAGAACGCCACCCAGTAAGACTGCACTAGCGTTGATAAAAGGGCCGATGACCACAAGAGTTCCTGTTAGCTGTATTGTTTGATTTTCTTATTATGAACTTTTTGCCTTGTTGATGGCTTGTCTGGTCGCAAAGTCCTGGCTTGCACGCTTTAGCGAAAGGTGCCATGATTGCGCGAATTTTCTCCTCTCTGTACGGAGTTTGCCCGATGCACGCCATCTCCTTACATTCTCTCGCTTATCGCCGTTTCGCGCGAAACGTTTCCCTTTCTATGTTACTGCTCATGCGGTGAAGTTAACGCACGCTCACTGCAGGACAACAGTAAAATCAGAGCGTTTCTGCTTTTACTGATGTCTGGCGGTCGGAGCTGGTGACCAGTTTGACCCATATCTCATGGGGCAGGGTTTTCCACCTTGTCCGGTATTCTTACTTCCCCGAAACGGGTTTGCGCTTATGAAATCAATGAATATTGCCGCCAGTAGTGAACTGGTATCCCGACTTTCTTCTCATCGTCGCGTGGTGGCGTTGGGAGATACTGATTTTACGGACGTCGCGGCAGTCGTCATTACCGCTGCGGATAGTCGCAGTGGCATTCTTGCGTTGCTTAAGCGCACCGGTTTTCATCTACCGGTGTTTTTGTATTCCGAACATGCTGTTGAATTACCTGCGGGCGTTACGGCGGTAATCAACGGCAACGAGCAGCAGTGGCTGGAGCTGGAATCCGCAGCCTGTCAGTATGAAGAGAATTTGCTGCCACCGTTTTATGACACGCTGACGCAGTACGTTGAGATGGGCAACAGCACCTTTGCTTGCCCTGGACATCAACATGGTGCGTTTTTTAAAAAGCATCCTGCCGGACGCCATTTTTACGATTTCTTTGGTGAGAACGTCTTTCGCGCCGATATGTGTAACGCTGACGTAAAATTGGGCGATCTGCTTATTCATGAAGGATCGGCGAAAGATGCGCAGAAATTCGCAGCCAAAGTCTTTCATGCCGATAAAACCTATTTTGTGCTGAACGGCACATCGGCAGCGAATAAAGTGGTGACGAATGCGCTGTTAACGCGTGGCGATCTGGTGCTCTTCGACCGTAACAACCATAAGTCGAATCATCACGGCGCGCTGATTCAGGCGGGGGCGACGCCGGTCTATCTGGAAGCTTCACGCAACCCGTTTGGTTTCATTGGCGGTATTGATGCGCACTGTTTTAATGAAGAGTATCTGCGCCAGCAAATTCGCGACGTTGCGCCAGAAAAAGCCGAGCTGCCGCGCCCGTTTCGCCTGGCGATTATTCAGCTGGGAACCTATGACGGAACTGTCTATAACGCCCGTCAGGTGATCGATACCGTTGGGCATCTGTGTGATTACATTCTGTTTGATTCCGCGTGGGTCGGTTACGAACAATTTATCCCGATGATGGCGGATAGCTCGCCGCTGCTGTTAGAACTTAACGAAAACGATCCGGGGATTTTTGTGACCCAGTCGGTGCACAAACAGCAGGCTGGATTCTCACAGACGTCGCAGATCCATAAAAAAGATAACCATATCCGCGGACAGGCGCGTTTTTGCCCGCATAAGCGGTTGAATAACGCCTTTATGCTCCATGCTTCTACCAGCCCTTTCTATCCGCTGTTTGCTGCACTGGATGTTAACGCCAAAATTCATGAAGGGGAGAGTGGGCGTCGGCTGTGGGCTGAGTGCGTTGAGTTG
This sequence comes from Escherichia sp. KCJ4928, assembly GCF_004352695.1. NCBI lineage: Bacteria > Pseudomonadati > Pseudomonadota > Gammaproteobacteria > Enterobacterales > Enterobacteriaceae > Escherichia > Escherichia sp. KCJ4928. The sequence goes on along the minus strand of NZ_SJWV01000044.1, from coordinate 24,116 downwards.
GGTATTGAGTCGCGCAAGGCTATTCTTGCGCGCTGTAAGCTGTTCCGCCCGTTTATCCCGCCCGTTGTTGATGGCAAATTGTGGCAGGATTATCCGACATCTGTGTTAGCCAGCGACCGCCGTTTTTTCAGTTTTGAGCCGGGGGCGAAGTGGCACGGCTTTGAAGGATATGCCGCGGATCAGTATTTTGTTGATCCGTGCAAGCTGTTACTCACTACACCAGGTATCAATGCCGAAACTGGCGAATATAGCGACTTTGGCGTTCCGGCGACGATTCTGGCGCACTATCTGCGTGAGAACGGCATTGTGCCGGAGAAGTGCGATCTCAACTCCATTCTGTTCTTATTAACTCCGGCGGAAAGCCACGAGAAGCTGGCACAACTGGTGGCGATGCTGGCGCAATTTGAACAGCATATTGAGGATGACTCGCCGCTGGCTGAGGTGTTGCCGAGCGTTTATAACAAATATCCGGTGCGCTATCGCGACTACACCCTGCGCCAGTTGTGTCAGGAGATGCACGATCTGTATGTCAGTTTCGACGTCAAAGACCTACAAAAAGCGATGTTCCGCCAGCAGAGTTTCCCGTCAGTGGTGATGAACCCCCAGGATGCGCATAGCGCTTATATTCGCGGTGAAGTGGAGTTGGTGCGGATTCGTGATGCCGAAGGGCGAATTGCGGCAGAAGGGGCGTTGCCTTATCCACCTGGCGTGCTTTGCGTGGTACCCGGGGAAGTCTGGGGTGGGGCGGTTCAACGTTATTTCCTTGCACTGGAAGAAGGGGTGAATTTGTTGCCGGGATTTTCGCCGGAGCTGCAAGGTGTTTATAGCGAAACCGATGCGGATGGCATGAAACGGTTGTACGGTTATGTGTTGAAGTAAGAATAAAAAAAACGGGTCACCTTCTGGCGACCCGTTTTTCTTTGCGTAATTAGTGGCTAACCGTCTGTGTGCCTGTCGGGACACGAACGTGTTTATATTTGAACATCGCCATGAACGCGAAGGCCAGAACCACGGAGTAACCAGCGAAAATCAACCATACGGTCTGCCAGTCGGTAATGCCGTTTTGGGTGTACATCTCAACAACTTTACCGCTCACGATGCCGCCGAGGATACAGCCGAAGCCGTTAGTCATCATCAGGAACATCCCTTGTGCACTGGCGCGAATTGCCGGGCTAACTTCTTTTTCGACAAACACCGAACCAGAGATGTTGAAAAAGTCGAATGCGCAACCGTAAACGATCATCGACAGTACCAGCAGTACAGTACCGAACGGAGTCGGGTCGCCGTAAGCAAACAGCGCAAAACGCAGGATCCACGCCACAATACTGATCATCATTACGTTCTTAATACCGTAGCGGCTTAAGAAGAACGGGATGGTCAGAATGAACAGGGTTTCAGAGATCTGCGAAATCGACATGATGATTGACGCATGCTGCACAATAAAGCTGCTGGCAAACATCGGATCTTTGTCGAAGCTGTGCAGGAAGGTATTACCGAACATGTTGGTAATCTGCAGTTCCGCGCCCAGCAGCATTGAGAAGATAAAGAAGATTGCCATACGCTTGTTTTTAAACAGCGCGAATGCATCGAGGCCCAGCAGGGTTGTCCAGCTCTGATTCGCTTGCTGTTTAGCAACCGGAATATGCGGCAGAGTCAGGGTAAACAGAACCAGAATGGCGGAAAGTGCTGCGCCAATATACAGCTGCATGTGGCTTAATTCGAAGCCAGACAGGCTCACCACCCACATTGCCATGATAAAGCCGATGGTGCCCCAGATACGGATTGGCGGGAAGTCAGTAACGATATCCATCCCGGCATTTTGCAGGCGATAGTAAGAGATGGTGTTGATTAACCCAAGCGTTGGCATATAAGCAAACGAGTTAATCAATATCACAAGGAACATCGCCTCCGGTGTCGTGACCTGTGCCGCCATGAACAGCGTGATAGCGCCAATGGTGTGGCAAATGGCATATACCCATTTCGCACTTAACCATTTGTCGGCCACAATCCCCAGCAGCGCAGGCATAAAGACCGCGGCGATACCCAGTGAGCTATAAACTGCGCCAATAGAAGCACCGTCAAACTTCAGGGTAACAAACATATAGGAGCCGAGGGTCGTCAGCCAACTTCCCCACAGACAGAACTGCAGAAAAGAGAGGATTTTCAGCTGCAGCTTAAGATTCATGTTAATTTCCTCACATCGTGATGCGGATGAGTGTTTGAAAAAGCACATTTGACCGTGCGAGATGATGGGATTCTATCAACTTCGCGGACTGGTTTTTTGTTACCTGTGGCAAATAATTGCAAACATTCCCAATTTGCAAAACGAAATTGTGATGTGGATAACATTTTTGCCCCTGAGCATCGTCAGGGGCGGTTAATGGAATTATCGGCGGCGGTAGGATTTTTGCGCGGTATTCACTTTATAAAGATAACGGCGAGATTCCGCAGAGGGATGGCGGGTCGTCAGCGTCTGATAAACATCGCCCGGCGTCATGGTGTTAATAATATTGGCAGCCTGAATCTTATCATTCGAAAAGACTCGCAGCACGCTGCCTGCGCCGCCGTTATAGGCGGTGATGACGGCATAACGCCGCGATGTTGGGTTATCAATTCCGCCGAGATAAACATTGTTCAGCATCGCCAGATACGCGGTGCCGGTATCAATATTGCTGGCAGGATCAAACAAGAAACTGCGGCTCGGCGTGCCGGATTTCCCCTGCGAGCGGAACACATCTTTCCCGGCAGTATGTTGTACCACCTGCATTAATCCCAGCGCATCGGAACGGCTGACCGCATATGGGTTAAAGGAAGATTCGGTCTGCATAATCGCCAGAATCAGCGACTCATCAACGCCATATTTCCGTGACGCCTGGCGGACCATGCCGAGATATTTGTGCGCACGTTTATCAAGGTGGTTCGGCACCATGTTAATGGTAACGCTGTAGATGATACGCAGCCCGTTGCTGCGGCTCTTCAGACGGTTTTTCAGCAGATAATCCGCGAAGTTGCTCGCGCGACCTTCCCAGCGAATCGGCTGCCCGGTGTTGTCCACCACCTGACCGTAAAGGAAAGGTTCTTTCGAAATCGTAATATCATCAACGTCGGAATAGAGATCGACCGAACTCGGATCGTCACCCATCAGCAACGTTTTGATAATTGCCCGGCGCAAATGCGCGGCAGGTTCTGTCCCGGCGATAGTTTCGATAGTAATCGTACCGTCATCGAAGTTGATGTGGCTGCGGGTCTGATATTGATCGGTGTATTTCACGTAGTCCTTAGGACCGGCGATCACCACCTCTTTGAATCCCCAGATGTTCTCAATATTGTGGGCAAATTGCCCCATCAGAATATCAAAACCGTTGGTATCTTTGACCCAGGCTTCGTTATAGGTATCGCCTTTTTTGGTCGTCGAACAGGAGATGAGCAACGGCGCAATCAAAGCCAGCGCGAGATATTTTTTCATCATTCCGGGTGCGTGTTGTGTTTGTTTTTATGCAAGTTGCCGGAGGCGTGCTCCGGCACTGTTTTTATTTTTTATCTTCCGGCGTATAGCCCTCGATATGCACCTCTTTACCCTCGAACAGGAAGTTGACCATCTCCTGCTCCAGCAGCTTGCGGTGCTCGGCATTCATCATGTTGAGTTTCTTTTCATTAATCAGCATGGTTTGTTTGTGCTGCCACTGCGCCCAGGCTTCTTTGGAGATCTCGTTATAGATGCGTTTTCCCAGCTCGCCGGGGTACAGCTGAAAATCCTGACCTTCTGCTTCACGTTGCAGGAAAGTACAAAAAATCGTTCTGCTCATAAATCATCCTCTTTATCGACTCACGCGCTAAACCGGCGCGCCAGTGCGTAACTGCTGTAACAAACGCTCCACGGGAGCCGCCAGGCCAACTGACGGCGGTTGCGCTAAGTTATACCAGAGCGCATTGCCTTCATCCATGCAGCCGGTGAATGACGACACGGGAAGCCACATAGGCACAATATCTAAGTGGAAATGGCTGAAAGTATGGCGAAACGCGGTCAGCTGCGTCAGGTTATCGGCAGCAATCTGCCGTTGCGCCAGCCAATGCCGCAAACTTTCTTCGTCGGCAAACTGCGGGAAACAGTATAAACCGCCCCACAATCCGCTCGGCGGACGCTGCGCCAGCAATACTTCATCTTCGTGCTGTAATAGCAAAAAGTAGCCGGTGCGCTCCGGCAGCGTCTGTTTCGGTTTTTTGCCCGGATAAAGCGACCAGCTATTGTTGGCGGCGGCAATACATCCGTTTTGTAGCGGACAGAGCGAACATTTCGGTTTCGAGCGCGTACAAATCATCGCGCCCAAATCCATCATCGCCTGATTAAACCGTTCCACGCCGACCGCGGGCGTCACCTGCTCGCTTAAACTCCATAATTTATTCTCGACCTCTTTTTTCCCAGGCCAGCCGCTTACAGCATAGCAGCGCGCCAGCACGCGTTTGACGTTACCGTCGAGAATCGGAAAGTGCTTACCCAGAGAAAGCGAGAGAATCGCGCCTGCGGTGGAACGCCCGACGCCCGGTAACGCCGCGACTTCTTCAAAGGTTTCCGGGAATTTACCGCCGTGTAAGGTCGCCACTTGTTGTGCCGCTTTATGCAGGTTGCGCGCGCGGGCGTAATAGCCAAGCCCGGTCCACAAGTGGAGAACTTCGTCGAGCGGCGCATTGGCGAGATCGGTCACCGTCGGGAAGCGCGCCATAAAGCGTTCAAAATAGGGGATAACGGTCGCAACCTGAGTTTGTTGCAACATCACTTCTGAGAGCCATACTTTGTAGGGCGTCTTGTCAATTTGCCAGGGCAGCGTTTTCCGCCCGTATTTATCGTACCAGTCCAGAACCTGGGCTGAAAATTGCGACGCTTGCATGGTCACCGAATTCACTGTTGTTGGGGGCAAGATTGCAGCACAGCGACGGCAGGGTGTAAACCGGAACTTTCCGCAGCCACGGCCTTATCATGCTTGCATCCGGCAACTAACTTTGGATAATGCCCGTTTTCAGAACACTTTCACAAGCGACTAAATCTTTATGAAAAACGACGTCATTTCACCGGAATTTGATGAAAACGGCCGCCCACTGCGCCGTATCCGTAGTTTTGTGCGCCGCCAGGGGCGACTGACCAAAGGCCAGGAACATGCGCTGGAAAACTACTGGCCGGTGATGGGCGTTGAGTTCAGCGAAGATATGCTGGATTTCCCCGCGCTTTTTGGCCGTGAAGCGCCGGTGACGCTTGAGATTGGTTTTGGCATGGGGGCGTCGCTGGTGGCAATGGCTAAAGATCGCCCTGAGCAGGACTTCCTCGGCATTGAAGTGCATTCACCGGGCGTTGGTGCGTGCCTGGCTTCTGCGCATGAAGAAGGTTTAAGCAACCTGCGCGTGATGTGTCACGATGCGGTTGAAGTGCTGCATAAAATGATTCCTGACAATTCATTGCGCATGGTGCAGCTCTTTTTCCCTGACCCGTGGCACAAAGCGCGCCATAATAAACGCCGTATCGTACAGGTGCCGTTTGCCGAACTGGTAAAAAGCAAACTGCAGCTGGGGGGCGTATTCCATATGGCGACCGACTGGGAACCTTATGCGGAACATATGCTTGAAGTGATGTCTTCTATTGACGGTTATAAAAACCTGTCAGAGAGCAATGATTACGTACCGCGTCCGGCATCACGTCCGGTGACGAAATTTGAACAACGTGGTCATCGTCTTGGTCACGGAGTATGGGACTTAATGTTCGAGAGGGTGAAATAATGGCAAAGAACCGTAGCCGTCGTCTGCGTAAAAAAATGCACATCGACGAATTCCAGGAATTAGGATTTTCGGTGGCATGGCGATTCCCGGAAGGTACATCGGAAGAACAGATTGATAAAACCGTTGATGATTTTATTAACGAGGTTATCGAACCGAACAAACTGGCCTTTGACGGCAGCGGTTATCTGGCCTGGGAAGGTCTGATCTGCATGCAGGAAATCGGCAAATGCACCGAAGAACATCAGGCGATTGTGCGTAAGTGGCTGGAAGAGCGCAAACTGGATGAGGTACGCACCAGCGAACTTTTCGACGTTTGGTGGGACTAAGAAAGCATACGGGCGATGACAAATGCAAAACTGCCTGATGCGCTACGCTTATCAGGCCTGGAAAGATGCACGATCGAGTAGGCGGGATAAGGTGTTTACGCCGCATCCGGCATGGAAAACGCGTACTTTGTTATCAATCTGGGGCCAGCAAATGCTGGCCTGATTTTTTCTTGAGGGAAGACTATGATGCGCAAAATGCTGCTGGCGGCAGCACTTTCAGTGACGGCAATGACCGCTCACGCCGACTACCAGTGCAGCGTCACGCCGCGTGACGATGTGATTGTCAGCCCGCAAACCGTGCAGGTGAAGGGCGAAAACGGCAATCTGGTGATCACGCCAGACGGCAACGTGATGTATAACGGTAAGCAATATTCCCTGAATGCCGCCCAGCGCGAGCAGGCGAAGGATTATCAGGCTGAACTACGCAGCACGCTGCCGTGGATTGATGAAGGCGCGAAAAGCCGCGTCGAAAAAGCCCGTATTGCGCTGGATAAAATTATCGTTCAGGAGATGGGCGAAAGCAGCAAAATGCGCAGCCGTCTGACCAAACTTGATGCGCAGCTGAAAGAGCAGATGAACCGCATTATCGAAACGCGCAGCGATGGCCTGACGTTTCACTATAAAGCCATTGATCAGGTTCGCGCCGAAGGCCAGCAATTAGTGAATCAGGCAATGGGTGGAATTTTACAGGACAGCATTAATGAAATGGGCGCGAAAGCGGTGTTGAAAAGCGGCGGTAACCCATTACAGAATGTGCTGGGAAGCCTGGGGGGGCTGCAATCCTCAATCCAAACCGAGTGGAAAAAGCAGGAAAAAGATTTCCAGCAGTTTGGCAAAGATGTTTGTAGCCGTGTTGTGACTCTGGAAGATAGCCGCAAAGCCCTGGTCGGGAATTTAAAATAATCCTCTATTTTAAGACGGCATAATACTTTTTTATGCCGTTTAATTCTTCGTTTTGTTACCTGCCTCTAACTTTGTAGATCTCCAAAATATATTCACGTTGTAAATTGTTTAACGTCAAATTTCCCATACAAAGCTAAGGGATAATGCGTAGCGTTCACGTAACTGGAGGAATGAAATGGAGTTTTTCAAAAAGACGGCACTTGCCGCACTGGTTATGGGTTTTAGTGGTGCAGCATTGGCATTACCCAATATCACCATTTTAGCAACCGGCGGGACCATTGCCGGTGGTGGTGACTCCGCAACCAAATCTAACTACACAGCGGGTAAAGTTGGCGTAGAAAATCTGGTTAATGCGGTGCCGCAACTGAAGGACATTGCGAACGTTAAAGGCGAGCAGGTAGTGAATATCGGCTCCCAGGACATGAACGATAATGTCTGGCTGACACTGGCGAAAAAAATTAACACCGACTGCGATAAGACCGACGGCTTCGTCATTACCCACGGTACCGACACGATGGAAGAAACTGCTTACTTCCTCGACCTGACGGTGAAATGCGACAAACCGGTGGTGATGGTCGGCGCAATGCGTCCGTCCACGTCTATGAGCGCAGACGGTCCATTCAACCTGTATAACGCGGTAGTGACCGCAGCTGATAAAGCCTCCGCCAACCGTGGCGTGCTGGTAGTGATGAATGACACCGTGCTTGATGGCCGTGACGTCACCAAAACCAACACCACCGACGTAGCGACCTTCAAGTCTGTTAACTACGGTCCTCTGGGTTACATTCACAACGGTAAGATTGACTACCAGCGTACCCCGGCACGTAAGCATACCAGCGACACGCCATTCGATGTCTCTAAGCTGAATGAACTGCCGAAAGTCGGCATTGTTTATAACTACGCTAACGCATCCGATCTTCCGGCTAAAGCACTGGTAGATGCGGGCTATGATGGCATCGTTAGCGCTGGTGTGGGTAACGGCAACCTGTATAAATCTGTGTTCGACACGCTGGCGACCGCCGCGAAAAACGGTACTGCAGTCGTGCGTTCTTCCCGCGTACCGACGGGCGCTACCACTCAGGATGCCGAAGTGGATGATGCGAAATACGGCTTCGTCGCCTCTGGCACGCTGAACCCGCAAAAAGCGCGCGTTCTGCTGCAACTGGCTCTGACGCAAACCAAAGATCCGCAGCAGATCCAGCAGATCTTCAATCAGTACTAATCGCCTCGCCCCGGTATCGTGCCGGGGCTTTTTCACTTCAGACTCACGTCCATTGCCAATTTTCATTACCCTAATGATAATCACCGGAATAAATTATTCCGCGTGAGGTTTTTCGGGTGAAAAAGCAATGGATTGTTGGCACGGCACTGCTTATGTTGATGACTGGTAATGCCTGGGCAGATGGCGAACCGCCAACTGAAAATATCTTAAAAGATCAATTCAAAAAGCAGTATCACGGCATTCTCAAGCTTGATGCTATCACCTTAAAAAATCTTGATGCTAAGGGTAATCAGGCCACCTGGTCAGCGGAAGGCGATGTCTCTTCCAGTGACGATCTCTATACCTGGGTCGGTCAGTTGGCAGATTACGAACTGCTCGAACAGACCTGGACGAAAGATAAACCGGTAAAATTCTCGGCGATGTTAACCAGTAAAGGAACGCCCGCGTCTGGCTGGTCGGTGAACTTTTACTCTTTTCAGGCGGCAGCCAGCGATCGTGGGCGGGTGGTCGACGATATCAAAACGAATAATAAATATCTGATCGTGAATAGCGAAGATTTCAATTATCGCTTTAGTCAGCTTGAATCTGCGTTGAATACCCAGAAGAACTCGATTCCTGCGCTGGAAAAGGAAGTGAAAGCGCTTGATAAGCAAATGGTGGCGGCGCAGAAAGCAGCGGATGCATATTGGGGAAAAGATGCAAACGGTAAGCAAATGACCCGCGAAGAAGCCTTTAAAAAAATTCACCAACAGCGTGATGAGTTTAATAAACAGAACGATAGCGAGGCGTTCGCGGTTAAATATGACAAAGAGGTTTATCAACCGGCGATTGCGGCATGTCATAAACAGAGTGAAGAGTGTTATGAAGTGCCGATTCAGCAGAAACGAGATTTCGATATCAACGAACAACGGCGACAGACTTTTCTGCAATCACAAAAACTCAGCCGTAAATTGCAGGATGACTGGGTAACGCTTGAAAAAGGGCAATATCCGTTAACGATGAAAGTTTCAGAAATAAACAGTAAAAAAGTCGCGATTTTGATGAAAATTGACGATATCAACCAAGCTAATGAACGCTGGAAAAAAGATACCGAACAACTGCGGCGCAATGGGGTGATTAAGTAAGTTTGATATAGTGCACGATTTGTAGCAGGATGCGGCGTTGACCCCGCATCCGGCAATCAACGTCTGATGCGACGCTTGCGCGTCTTATCAGACCTACAACCGCTGCCACATGTCAGCTGAGGCGCTCACGCCGCATCCGGCAATCAACGTCTGATGCGACGCTTGCGCGTCTTATCAGACCTACAACCGTTGCCACATGTAGGCTGGATAAGGCGTTCACGCCGCATCCGGCAATACAAGTTTACTCAGCCAGAAAAAGCTCCAGCAGCGAATTTAAAAACAGCTTCCCATGTTCCGTAATCTGCCAGTAATCCGCACATTCGGTGAGATAACCCTGGGCAATTGCCTCGTCTAACTGTGGGCGAATCACATCTTCGCAAAGCCCGGTATACGCACTAAACTCTGCGCGTGGCGCGGCCTCCAGCAAGCGAAAGCGGTTCATAAAGAACTCAAACGGCTTATCTGCAGCTTCGACATCACGCTGGCTTTCCAGATACCTTCCCTGCATAAAACCACGCGGATGACGCGTTTTGGTGGTACGCAGAATGCGCCCATCCGGGAAGGTCACTTTGCCGTGCGCGCCACAGCCAATACCGATGTAGTCGCCAAAGCGCCAGTAGTTGAGATTGTGCTGGCACTGATAACCGGGTTTGGCGTAAGCGGAAGTTTCATATTGCTGATAACCCGCTGCGGTTAATAACTGATGCCCCTGTTCGAAAATATCCCACAACGCATCGTCGTCCGGCAGCACCGGTGGTCGCGAACCAAACAGCGTATTGGGTTCGATGGTCAGTTGATACCAGGAAAGATGCGGCGGATTCAGTTCAATGGCCTGGCGTAGATCGCCAAGCGCCTCTTCCAGTGATTGATCCGGTAGTCCATGCATCAAATCAAGGTTAAAGCTACGTAACCCTAAACCGCTCGCCAGCTTTGCCGCTCGTTTCGCTTCTTGCGGGCCATGAATGCGCCCAAGTCGTTTCAGCTTTTCTTCGCTAAAACTCTGCACACCAATAGAGATGCGGTTCACACCAGCACGCTGATAATCGACAAAGCGATCGGCTTCTACCGTACCAGGGTTCGCTTCCATAGTAATTTCTGCATCCGCTGCCAGCGGCAAACGCGCACGCACGCCGTCCAGCAGCGTTTGCATCGCCGGGCCGGAAAGCAGGCTCGGCGTACCACCGCCAATAAAGATAGTCTTTACTTCACGGCCCTGAGCGTAAGCCACATCGTTGTCCAGATCGCAAAGCAGATGCTGAACGTAATCGTCGTGCGGCACTTCTCCTTTCAACGCGTGAGAGTTGAAATCGCAGTACGGGCATTTCTGCACGCACCACGGGATGTGAATGTAGAGACTCAGCGGCGGTAATTTAACCATTACGTAAAGCGTCCAACAGCAGTTTCAATGCCTGACCACGGTGGGAAATGGCGCTCTTTTCTTCGCGGGTCAGTTCGGCAGCGGTTTTCCCTTCGGAAGGTACGAAGAAGATTGGATCATAACCAAAGCCACCAGTGCCCGCTGGTTCACGAGTAATCACGCCCGGCCAGCTACCGTGGCACACCAGCGGAGTCGGATCTTCCGCGTGACGCAGATATACCAGCACGCAGTGGAAACGCGCCTGACGTTGGTCGTCCGGTACGTCTTTCAGTGTTTCCAGTAGTTTTTGCAGATTCTTTAGATCGGTCGCGTCTTCACCGGAATAACGCGCGGAGTAAATGCCCGGCGCGCCGCCAAGCACATCTACCGCCAGACCAGAGTCGTCGGCAATTGCCGGTAAACCGGTCACTTTTGCCGCATGGCGCGCTTTCAGAATCGCGTTTTCGATAAAGGTCAGGCCAGTTTCTTCAGCGGAATCTACGCCGAGGTCTGTTTGGGCCACGATATCAAGACCGAAGTCGCTAAGCAGCGACGCCAGCTCACGCACTTTACCGGCATTGCCGGTTGCGAGGACAACTTTTTGCATAGGATACCTAATTAATTAACGCCGCGATTTCTGGCGGGATTTGTTGCGGATTAATGATTTTAATTTGTTTGTGGCGGCCAAGTTCGCCTTTTTCAATCACCACCTGGCTTTTGGCAACCCGGAATTGCTTACCGAGAAACTTCACCAGATGACTGTTGGCCTGGCCGTCAACCGGCGGCGCGGTAATGGCGACTTTAACTTCGTCGCCATGTAAACCGACAATAGAATCACGGCTGGCTTTCGGCTGAATATAGAGCCGTAAAACCAGACCGTCATCATTAACTGTTACGGCACTCATAACGCCATCCACAGCCCCGGCAGCAGCATGTTTCCGGTTGCCTGTAATACTTCTGCGACACCCATATTGATGACATACAGCAGCAGAACGAGGATCATCGGCGAGAAATCAATCCCACCCATTGCCGGTAGCAGGCGGCGAATCGGGCGCAGCAGCGGATCGGCCAGCTGAATCAGCACGTATTCAATCGGGCTACGACCCTGGCTTACCCAGCTCATAATCGCCATCACCAGCAGGACCCAGAAAATCAGCAGGCCGATGGTTTTCAGCAGAATCAGTAAACCGGCAATCCAGATGATTGGCAGGAAGGTCACCACTTTAAACAGCACGATGGCTTTGATAAAACTGAGAATGTACGCAACCAGCAGCGAGGCGCTATCAATGGGACCCATTGCCGGAATAACGCGGCGAAGTGGCCCGATAATCGGCTGCGTTACCTTCACTACAAACTGTGAGAAGGGGTTGTAAAAATCACAATGAGCCCACTGCATCCAGATGCGTAATAACAGCACCATGGTATACAGCTCAATGACCGTTGAAAGCAGGAAAGTCAACGTATTCATGGCGTTCCTTTAATTCCTTATTTTTTAGAGTAATCACGCGCACCAAAAATTGCAGTGCCGATACGAACCATCGTGCTACCTGCCGCAATGGCGGCTTCCATATCGTCCGACATTCCCAGAGAGAGCGTGTCGATATGCGGGTAGCGCGTTTTCAGTCCGGCAAATGCTACAGCCATTTGGCGTGCAACTTCAAACTGCCTTACATATTCTGACTCAGGCGCAGGGATTGCCATCAGCCCGCGCAGACGTAAACGCGGTAGTTCAGCGACCGCCGCTGCCAGCTCGTCCAGTTCTGCCAGTTGAATCCCGGACTTACTGTTTTCGTCACTAATATTAATTTGAATCAGTACGTTAAGAGGGGGAAGTTCTGCCGGGCGCTGATCGTTGAGGCGGGTAGCAATGCGCAAACGGTCGATGGTATGACACCAGTCGAAATGCTCTGCCACCAGGCGGCTTTTATTAGACTGCAACGGGCCAATAAAATGCCATTCTAATCCTGTTACGCCCAGTTCCTGAAAGTGGCGAATTTTATCTACCCCTTCCTGAACGTAGTTTTCACCAAATTGACGCTGCCCGGCATCAATGGCTTCTGCGATGGCGCTCGCAGGTTTTGTTTTACTGACTGCAAGCAGCGTAATTTCTTCTGGAGAACGGCCGCAACGCGTTGCAGCCGCTGAGATTTTGTCCCGGACCTGTGCCAGGTTATGCGCAATATCGTTCATTTTCCGAGGATCTTAGTATGAATATGGAAGAAATTGTGGCCCTTAGTGTAAAGCATAACGTCTCGGATCTACACCTGTGCAGCGCCTGGCCCGCACGATGGCGCATTCGCGGGCTAATGGAAGCTGCGCCGTTTGATGCGCCGGACGTCGAAGAGCTACTGCGGGAGTGGCTGGATGACGATCAGCGGGCAATATTGCTGGAAAATGGCCAGCTGGATTTTGCCGTGTCGCTGGCGGAAAACCAGCGGTTGCGTGGCAGTGCGTTCGCGCAACGGCAAGGTATTTCTCTGGCATTACGGTTGTTACCTTCGCACTGTCCACAGCTCGAACAGCTTGGCGCACCAACGGTATTGCCGGAATTACTCAAGAGCGAGAATGGCCTGATTCTGGTGACGGGGGCGACGGGGAGCGGCAAATCTACCACGCTGGCGGCGATGGTTGGCTATCTCAATCAACATGCCGATGCGCATATTCTGACGCTGGAAGATCCTGTTGAATATATCTATGCCAGCCAGCGATGTTTGATCCAGCAGCGGGAAATTGGTTTGCACTGTATGACGTTCGCATCGGGATTGCGGGCCGCATTGCGGGAAGATCCTGATGTGATTTTGCTCGGAGAGCTGCGTGACAGCGAGACAATCCGTCTGGCACTGACGGCGGCAGAAACCGGGCATTTGGTGCTGGCAACATTACATACGCGTGGTGCCGCGCAGGCAGTTGAGCGACTGGTGGATTCATTTCCGGCGCAGGAAAAAGATCCCGTACGTAATCAACTGGCAGGTAGTTTACGGGCCGTGTTGTCACAAAAGCTGGAAGTGGATAAACAGGAAGGACGCGTGGCGCTGTTTGAATTATTGATTAACACTCCCGCGGTGGGGAATTTGATTCGCGAAGGGAAAACCCACCAGTTACCGCATGTTATTCAAACCGGGCAGCAGGTGGGGATGTTAACGTTTCAGCAGAGTTATCAGCAGCGGGTGGGGGAAGGGCGTTTGTGACGTTGCCATGCCCGATGCGCAAGTTTATAGGGCCTATAAAGGCAATAAATGTCTGATGCGACGCTAACGCGTCTTATCAGACCTACAGCCGCTGCCAGATGTGTGCTGGATAAGGCGTTCACGCCGCATCCGGCAAGATGGCGGTAACGACTATCCGCCAGGCTTTTAGATCGCCTTAATATCCCTGCTCGAAATAGCTTTCGAGAATAATAACCGCAGAGGCAGAGTCGACTTTGCCTTTGTTGAGCGCCCGATAGCCGCCCTGTTCAAACAGACCGGAACGGGCTTCCACGGTGCTAAGACGTTCGTCATGGAGCTTTACTTCAACACCGAAACGACCATGAATACGGTTGGCAAATTTACGCGCTCTGGCAGTCAATGGTTGCTCGGTGCCGTCCATATTCAGCGGCAAACCGACGATGATTTCGTCCGGCTGCCACTCTTTCAGTAAACGTTCGATGAGGTTCCAGTCCGGCGTACCGTCCTGTGCTTTAATTGCAGGCAAAGGGCGAGCAGTGCCGGTAATGCGTTGGCCGACCGCTACGCCAATGCTTTTGGTGCCGAAGTCGAAGGCGAGTAAGGTTCCACTCATCAGGCGTGCCCTGCCACACCAGGCATGGTGAGAATATCCACACCAATCAGTTTTGCCGCCTCGCGCCAGCGGTCGGCAATCGGCGTTTTGAACAGAATATTCAGATCCGCCGGGGCCGTTAGCCACGCGTTATCGAGAATTTCTTGTTCCAGTTGACCTTTTTCCCAGGAGGCATAACCCAGAGCCACCAATACGTCAGACGGTTGTTTATCGGTGCCGAGCGTTTCCAGCACATCGCGGGAAGTGGTCATCACTGTGTTGTCTGAAATGCGAATGCTGGAAGCAAAATTGGAGGGCGGAGTATGCAAAATAAACCCGCGATCTTCAGCCAGCGGACCGCCGAGCATAACCGGTTTATCCAGACGGATTGATTCATCACGCGGCTCCGGCGTGATCTTCAGCTTTTCCAGAATCCCTTCAATTTTGAGATTTTCCAGCGGCTTGTTGACGATGATCCCCATTGCACCATTGGTATTATGTTCGCAAATGTAGACCACGGAACGACGGAAAATCGGATCCTGGAGAGCAGGCATGGCAATAAGAAAGTGATGCTGTAAATTCATTGTCAGAGGTTCTGTTTCCTGGTTCAAAAAAGCAACAGCGCCCAGTATGCGTGGAAAGAAGGGCGCTGTCACTCAGAGTCTCAACGAGATCCTTCTCGCTAAGGTGGGTTACTGCTGCTGTAAACGTGCTCCGATGGCATCCATTAACATTCCGGTGATCGACACCGGAAACTCTGCTTCAATCTCACGAATACAGGTTGGGCTGGTGACGTTAATTTCAGTCAGACGGTCGCCGATGATATCCAGACCAACAAAAATCAGCCCTTTTTCTTTCAGCGTCGGCCCGATCTGACGGGCGATTTTCCAGTCACTTTCCGTCAGCGGACGAGGTTCACCGCGACCACCGGCAGCCAGATTGCCACGGGTTTCGCCCCCCTGCGGAATACGCGCCAGGCAGTACGGTACCGGCTCGCCATCCACCACCAGCACGCGTTTGTCGCCATCTTTAATGGCTGGCAGGTAATTTTGCGCCATGCAGTAGCGAGTGCCATGCTCAGTCAGGGTTTCGGCAATCACGCCGAGGTTTGGATCGCCTTCTTTCACGCGGAAAATCGACGCGCCGCCCATACCGTCCAGCGGCTTAAGAATGATGTCGCTGTGTTTCTCCCAGAACGCTTTTAGCTGCGCTTTATTGCGCGTAACCAGCGTTTCTGGCGTTAAGTCAGAGAACCAGGCGGTAAACAGTTTCTCGTTACAGTCGCGCAGGCTCTGCGGCTTGTTAACGATCAGCGTCCCTTTCTCTTCGGCACGTTCCAGAATATAGGTCGCGTAGATAAACTCGGTATCAAACGGCGGGTCTTTACGCATCAGGATCACATCGAGATCGGCCAGCGGCAGATCCTGTTCACCGACGAACGAAAACCACTCTTCGTAGTTCTGCTTCACGTTCAGCGTGCGGGTATGGGCGCGGGCTTCGCCATTGATCAGATACAGATCTCCCATCTCCATATAGTGAAGTTCGTAACCACGACGCTGTGCTTCCAGCAACATAGCGAAACTGGAATCTTTCTTGATGTTGATGTTTGCGATGGGGTCCATCACGATGCCGAGCTTGATCATTATTCTTCTCCGTTAGCCCAAATCGCCAAATCGTACTTGTAGCGCGGTAATGGCGGTGAGCGCAGTTGTCTCTGTACGCAAAACGCGAGGTCCCAACAGGATATCAGTAAATTGATAGCGGGCAGTCATGGCAATTTCATCTGCCGATAAACCGCCTTCCGGGCCAATCAGCAGGCGGACGCGTTCAACCGGTAACGGCAACGTATTGATGCTGTTACTGGCGCGCGGGTGAAGATTCAGTTTCAGTCCTTCATCCTGCTCTGCACACCAGGCTTCCAGATCCATCGCTGGGCGGATTTCCGGCACCCGGTTACGACCACACTGCTCACAGGCAGCAATTGCAATCTTCTGCCACTGCTGGAGCTTCTTGTTCAGACGTTCACTATCCAGTTTAACGCCGCAGCGCTCAGAAAAAAGTGGCGTAATGAGGCTTACACCGAGTTCGATCGATTTCTGGATCGTAAATTCCATTTTTTCACCACGCGACATCACCTGACCGAGGTGAATATGCAGCGGAGATTCGCGATCGTCGATCTTGCCTTCCAGCACCTTCACTTCCACGCTTTTTTTGCTGGCGCTGGTAATTTCGGCGTCAAAGACCTGGTTGCTACCGTCAAACAATTGCAACGCCTGCCCCGGCCCCATGCGCAGTACGCGCCCGATATGGTTGGCGGCATCTTCGCAAAGCGCGATGTGAGAATGGCTGGTCAGTGGTTCAGGATGATAAATGCGGGGGATACGCATAGTTAAAAATCCGCGTCGTCTCCCCACGCGGTTGTACGCGTGGGGTAGGGGTTAACAAAAAGAGTCCCGCTAGTGTAGGTTAGCTCTTTCGCGCCTGGCAAGCGCGTTGCACATACGGGTTATGATTGCCTTGCACCTTCGCGATGCGTTCATCGCGCTCGCACTCCCAGTCGGTAACCGGATACATCTTGTTCCATGCGTTGAACAGCTGCGTTTGCTGGCGAGAGAGTGTCAGGTTGTATTGGTCGCGCATATAGAAGTAGGTGCGCGCAATGGCACCGCGTGCACGCGCTGGTGGTTCGGCAGCTTTTTCTTTGAAATCGACCTTCATGGCGCATTGACCGTACTGGCCTTCGCCGCCATTCCACTGGCTGTACATAAAGTTGCCGCGATCGCCATTCACCTCACCGACTGACGGCTGCAGGTTATGCATATCGCTTTCCATCTTGCGATAGACCGGATCTTTAGCGCAGTTTTTACGTCCACCGTCCTGCCAGCACTGGCGCTGGTGACCGAACTGCCAGGCGGGAACGACGTGTTCCCACTCTACGCGGCTGGCTCGGTTTTCATTTTTGCGCACCTGATAGCCGCACGATTGCAGATCAACAACGCCTTTTTTGCCCTGCCAGTTAATTTTACATCCGCAATAAAACGTACCGGGCGCGTCAGCGTGGACTTTTACCGCCGCGGCTTTCGCCTGAGAAAAACTATTGATACCTTCGGCCAACGCCGGGCCGGAAAATGCTGCGCTCAGTACCACCGCAGCAATAGACAAATAACGGTACATCACTTACTCCGTGTTAAAACGAGCCAGCAACGTAGCGAAAGTTGTTTTGGTATGCAATCAGCCAGATCAGGAAAGTTCCTGATAGTTCAGATGGTTATTTCGCAACCAGCTGTTCACCGCAGTGAACACAGCGATAGACGGCCTCGCCACGAACTACGCGATTATGGCGGCGTACGGTAAGCTGATGCTCCTGGCACTTGCAGCGGTAGGGGAAGGTGTTGCGACGCACGGATTGCAGTTCGAACTGATGCGTACGACGGGCGGGAACGCCCAGCACGCTTTCCATCATCCACTTCCACTCTTTGCCATGTGGCGCTACGCGGCCGAAATGTTTCCATACCAGCAAATGTGCCAGTTCGTGCGGTACCACTTCTTCAATAAAAGCTTCACTGTTTTCCAACAGCAAAACGGGATTGAGGCGGATTTCATAGCTTTCCAGCCAGGCTGTTCCGGCGGAGGTTCCGCGCTGGGTGTAAGAGAGTTTTGGCTCCGGGTAGTTACGCCCTAGCTTCAGGTTGGCCTGGGCGAGTTTTTCCCGCAGGCGGCGCATAACGGCCTGCTGGATGGCGATAGGGAGACGGGATGTTTTCATAGCGGCAGAGGATAGAGCGAAGAAAAGATGACTGCAAGAGGTGGCTTCCTCCGCGATGGGAGGAAGCCTGAGGAGATTAATCGTGAGCGCCGATTTCGCGCAGTTTACGACCTTTCATCAGATTACGTTCAATATGTTCCAGCGAAACGTGTTTGGTTTCCGGTACCAGCCACAATGTCAGCAGGATAAACAGTACGTTCAGAGCCGCATACACCCAGAAGGTGTTGGCGTTACCCAGCGTGTTGAGCATGGTCAGGAACGTTGCGCCAACGATCATGTTGGCAATCCAGTTGGTGGCGGTGGAGCAGGTGATGCCAAAATCGCGGCCTTTCAGCGGCTGAATTTCGGAGCACAGTACCCAAATCAGCGGACCGGCACTCATGGCAAAACCGACAATAAACATCAGCAGCATGGCGATGGCGAAATACTGCGCTGACGGAGAGTGAATACCGATATGCATCATTGTACCGAGTACGCCCATGCCAGCAGCCATCACCAGGAAGCCCAGCGTTAGCGTTGGTTTACGTCCCCAGCGGTCAACAAGGCCGATTGCGATAAAGGTGGCAAGTACGTTGGTCAGGCCGACAATCACGGTCCCCCACATTTGCTCGGTAGTGTTGGTATAACCCGCCAGTTCGAAGATTTTCGGCGCGTAATACATGATGACGTTCATCCCGGTGAATTGCTGCATTACCTGCAACAGTACGCCAAGGAACACCGCGCGGCGGAAGTTGCTGTTCTCTTTAAACAGCGCCCAGCCACTCTGTTTAACCTGCAAACTTTCACGGATTTCATCCAGTTCGCGTTTCGCTTCCGCGCTGGTGTCACGCAGGCGTAGCAGCACGCGTTCGGCATCAACAAAACGGCGTTTGGCGGCAAACCAACGTGGGCTGTCTGGCAGGAAGAAGACACCAATCAGCAGCAAAATTGCCGGGATGATAATCACACCCAGCATCCAGCGCCATGCACCGGTGTAGCTGAAGGCGGTATCAGAAAGATAAGCACCGAGGATCCCGATAGTGATCATCAACTGATACATCGAGATCATACTGCCACGAATTTTTTCCGGCGCAATTTCAGAGAGGTACAGCGGTGCGGTATAAGAGGCCACACCCACCGCCAGCCCCAGTAGAACGCGGGAAAGAATCAGTACTTCAACGTTTGGCGCAGCCGCAGAGAACAGCGAACCGGCAACAAACAAAATTGCGCCGATCATCAGGCTCTTTTTGCGCCCGAGTTTAAAGGAGAGCCAGCCGCTGCCCACCGCACCGACTGCCGCACCGAACATCATGGAGCTTACGACCCATTCTTGCGTATGCGAAGTAATCTGGAATTCATCTGCAATAAACGGCAGTGCGCCAGCAATTACACCGATATCCAGGCCAAAGAGTAATCCCGCCAGAGCGGCAAGGAAGCAGACGAAAAACGTCATTGCCTTGTTTGACCGCCCCTGTTTTTTAGCGTCAGGCATGATGCCCTCCAATATGGTTATTTTTTATTGTGAATTAAGATAGGTGAGTACGACGTAAAAAGATGTGAAGCAAATCACATCAGTGTAATCGCTTACACTAACATTTATCTTAGTTATGGTTTAAGTGCATGAAAATAATTGAGTTATATCATCATAGATTAAACGCTGTTATCTGCAATTAAGACTTTACTGAAAAGAAATGTAACAACTGTGAAAACTGAATAATAATATGAAAATATTACAAATATTTGGCTGGTGTTATTGGTGTAATCGGTTTCAGTAGTGATGATAATTTGCGATAAAACGTGTTGAGGAAGAATGATGTTATTGTGCGGGCAGCTTTTTGCCGGATGCGGCGTGAATGCCTATCCACCGCGGTGAGGTAAAAGAAAAAGGCCAGCGCGAGGCTGGCCTTTGAAAGCAGGTGAAGAAAGATTACTTCAGACCGGCAGCATCGCGCAGCAGCTGCGCTTTGTCGGTTTTTTCCCACGGGAAATGTTCACGACCAAAGTGACCGTATGCTGCGGTTTCTTTGTAGATCGGGTGCAGCAGATCCAGCATCTGAATCAGACCGTATGGGCGCAGGTCGAAGAACTCACGTACCAGCAGAGTCAGTTGTTCAGAAGGCACTTTCTCGGTACCGAAAGTTTCTACCATGATGGAGGTCGGTTCAGCCACGCCGATTGCGTAGGAAACCTGAATTTCACAACGATCGGCCAGGCCAGCAGCAACGATGTTTTTTGCAACATAACGTGCTGCGTACGCAGCGGAACGGTCCACTTTTGATGGATCTTTACCAGAGAATGCTCCGCCACCGTGACGTGCCATGCCGCCGTAGGTATCAACGATAATTTTACGACCAGTCAGACCGCAGTCACCCATCGGGCCACCGATAACAAAACGACCGGTCGGGTTGATGAAGAATTTGGTGGCAGAAGTCAGCCATTCAGCGGGCAGAATCGGCTTGATGATCTCTTCCATTACCGCTTCTTGCAGCGATTTCTGGTCGATCTCTTCAGAGTGCTGAGTGGAAAGCACGACAGCATCGATACCAACGATTTTGCCGTCGTCATACTGGAAAGTCACCTGGCTTTTCGCGTCCGGGCGCAGCCACGGCAGAGTGCCGTTTTTACGCACTTCAGCCTGACGCTGTACCAGACGGTGTGCATAGGTGATAGGTGCTGGCATCAGCACGTCGGTTTCATTAGTTGCGTAGCCAAACATCAGACCCTGGTCACCCGCGCCCTGTTCCAGCGGATCGGCACGGTCAACGCCCTGGTTGATGTCAGGAGACTGTTTGCCGATAGCGCTCAGAACCGCACAGGAGTTAGCGTCAAAGCCCATGTCGGAATGCACATAGCCAATTTCGCGAACGGTGTTACGGGTGATCTCTTCGATGTCTACCCAGGCGCTGGTGGTGATTTCGCCGCCAACTAAAACCATGCCGGTTTTTACGTAGGTTTCGCAAGCAACGCGTGCTTTCGGATCCTGTTCGAGGATCGCGTCTAAAACGGCATCAGAGATTTGGTCAGCAATTTTGTCAGGATGCCCTTCAGAGACGGACTCGGACGTAAAAAGGTGTTTTGCCATATTTAATATCACCTAAAGAGAATTTGGTTAGCTCAAACTGTTGTGTGGATTTTCTGTGGTAGCGGATCCTACCACGACTCTGCAAGTTAAAAACACTGGCAGTCTGAGTGTTAATCGGTATGGATGGATTAACATCTGGATGGCTATTTTAGGTCAATTCTTCACCCGATTTCCACTTTTTTTTGAATCGTGTCTCATTCTGTTAAAAACGTGGCTGGAAATTTTTCCTGACAATGCCGGCATTCTGCGTATTTATCTTTTGCAATTTTCTGCCATTGTGGGGTATAAAACGCGGCGCGCGGCTTAAATAAAAAGCACACGACGTTTCTTTCGTGTTGCCACTTCCAGCCGGGTTGAAATCAGAGTTTTGGCTTGTGGGTTCGTCTTAACAGGCGGCCGTGGAGGTGATACGAAATAATGAACCGTTGTCTGCTGCTTAACCTGTCTCACCGTTCTGGTGAAGATTCGTTCCCCGCACTCTGCATCTCTGCTTTGCATACCTGCCGATGTTATACCCATCTCGGCGCTTCTCAGGATTCAAGAGCTGGTTACAGTTACTGAGGACTGAACAAGGGCGCTCTTGTAAAAACAAGAGTTTTCTCGTGGTTTCGCCGAACTGTCACACTTACGTTCGGTTATGTGCTTAATAATGTTATGAAAAAGAAACCGGTTGCGCAGTCGGAGCGTCAGCATACACTGCTGGAAAATCCATGTGCTTATGGGTTGTTATCGCAGTTCCAGGCTGCGATAGTCGTTAACTGTTTTACACTTAATAAAATAATTTGAGGTTCGCTATGTCTGACGACATGTCTATGGGTTTGCCTTCGTCAGCGGGCGAACACGGTGTACTACGCTCCATGCAGGAGGTTGCAATGAGCTCCCAGGAAGCCAGCAAGATGCTGCGTACTTACAATATTGCCTGGTGGGGCAATAACTACTATGACGTTAACGAGCTGGGCCACATCAGCGTGTGCCCGGACCCGGACGTCCCGGAAGCTCGCGTCGATCTCGCGCAGTTAGTGAAAACTCGTGAAGCACAGGGTCAGCGTCTGCCTGCACTGTTCTGTTTCCCACAGATCCTGCAGCACCGTTTGCGTTCCATTAACGCCGCGTTCAAACGTGCGAGGGAATCCTACGGCTATAACGGCGATTACTTCCTTGTTTATCCGATCAAAGTTAACCAGCACCGCCGCGTGATCGAGTCCCTGATTCATTCGGGCGAACCGCTGGGTCTGGAAGCCGGTTCCAAAGCAGAGTTGATGGCGGTGCTGGCACATGCTGGCATGACCCGTAGCGTCATCGTCTGCAACGGTTATAAAGACCGCGAATATATCCGCCTGGCATTAATTGGCGAGAAGATGGGGCACAAGGTCTATCTGGTCATTGAGAAGATGTCAGAAATCGCCATTGTGCTGGATGAAGCAGAACGTCTGAATGTCGTTCCTCGTCTGGGCGTGCGTGCACGTCTGGCCTCGCAGGGCTCGGGTAAATGGCAGTCCTCCGGCGGGGAAAAATCGAAGTTCGGCCTGGCTGCGACTCAGGTACTGCAACTGGTTGAAACCCTGCGTGAAGCCGGGCGTCTCGACAGCCTGCAACTACTGCACTTCCACCTCGGTTCGCAGATGGCGAATATTCGCGATATCGCGACAGGCGTTCGTGAATCCGCGCGTTTCTATGTGGAACTGCACAAGCTGGGCGTCAATATTCAGTGCTTCGACGTCGGCGGCGGTCTGGGCGTGGACTATGAAGGCACCCGTTCGCAGTCTGACTGCTCCGTAAACTATGGCCTCAATGAATACGCCAACAACATCATCTGGGCGATTGGTGATGCGTGTGAAGAAAATGGTCTGCCGCATCCGACGGTAATCACCGAATCGGGTCGTGCGGTAACTGCGCATCACACCGTGCTGGTATCGAATATCATCGGCGTGGAACGTAACGAATATACGGTGCCGACCGCGCCCGCAGAAGATGCGCCGCGCGCGCTGCAAAGCATGTGGGAAACCTGGCAGGAGATGCACGAACCGGGAACTCGCCGTTCTTTGCGTGAATGGTTACACGACAGCCAGATGGATCTGCACGACATTCATATCGGCTACTCTTCCGGCACCTTTAGCCTGCAAGAACGTGCATGGGCAGAACAACTCTATCTGAGCATGTGCCATGAAGTGCAGAAGCAACTGGATCCGCAAAACCGTGCTCATCGTCCGATTATCGACGAGCTGCAGGAACGTATGGCAGACAAAATGTACGTCAACTTCTCGCTGTTCCAGTCGATGCCGGATGCGTGGGGGATCGACCAGTTGTTCCCGGTTCTGCCGCTGGAAGGGCTGGATCAAGTGCCGGAACGCCGCGCTGTGCTGCTGGATATTACCTGTGACTCTGACGGTGCTATCGACCACTATATTGATGGTGATGGTATTGCCACGACAATGCCAATGCCGGAGTACGATCCAGAGAATCCGCCGATGCTCGGTTTCTTTATGGTCGGCGCATATCAGGAGATCCTTGGCAATATGCACAACCTGTTCGGTGATACCGAAGCGGTTGACGTGTTCGTGTTCCCTGACGGTAGCGTAGAAGTAGAACTGTCTGACGAAGGCGATACCGTGGCGGACATGCTGCAATATGTACAGCTCGATCCGAAAACGCTGTTAACCCAGTTCCGCGATCAAGTGAAGAAAACCGATCTTGATGCTGAACTGCAACAACAGTTCCTTGAAGAGTTCGAGGCAGGTTTGTACGGTTATACTTATCTTGAAGATGAATAATTAAGATTATTCCGCTGGCGGGTCGATTTATTTACGTAAATCGGCCCGCTTTCTTTTTATA
>NZ_SJWV01000449.1:0-1000 GCF_004352695.1 Escherichia sp. KCJ4928 | reverse complement strand
GCGTATATTGGTGTTTCCGCCGGCAATAATATCTTTGACGGAAGAAACCATATTCCCCAGCATATTAACACCGTCACGTCCGCCCAGAAAATTAATTACATGGTCAGGCAGATAAGCCTGAAGTGCAAAAATGGCCGCAACCAGTGTGGTACAGGCTCGGGCATAAATCATCAAAAATCCCGCCATGCTGAACACGCCCGTCACAGAATTTATCTGGACATTCATCAGCGCAGCAGCAAACAGCGCATTCAGGATTGTGCCGCCGGCCACGATGGCGACCGATGCAAAAAAGAATCCGAACACCATCAGCAGCGGTCTGATCATGCTGTCTATCAGGTAGATGTAACCGTAAGCGGCCCGGCTTCCCCGGTCCTGACTTGTTCCCAGATGGGTGGCGGCCCACAGGGGGCCAGCAGCACATCCAATCAGTACGCTGACTATCCAGTTGCCGATGCCGGTCATCCAGAAGATAAACGGGATAAACGGCAGGTAAATGGATAACGAAAAACCGGCACAGAACAGCAAAAACAGCAGGAAGTAGAGCGGTGGTGCAGCTGCTTCCAGAAAAGCCTTTGCGGCATCAGATAAGCCGCTAACAGCATTGACCAGTCGACCAAAAATGGAGTTGCTGCCGGCAGTGGAAAGCACCCTGACGGTGGTATAACCCGCCCAGATGGTTTCTGTTGTGACCATGGTGTAATCACCAATATTTTTCATTTTTATCAACGGGTTTAGTTGATTAGTTGTAGTACCTGTACCGCTCAGATAAGTAGCAGTCCAGTTAGTCATTCTTGTTAGGTTAAATCCTATCAGTTTTAAGATTGCTGATTGAGGATCTTGAGTATTCGATGTTTGGTATTCACTGGCAGAGGTGGCTGTTCCCAGTGCAGGAGTGTATGGAGAGTTCTGCAACTGTGCCTGGTAAGCTCCTTTGACTTCCTTCAGGAACTCAGTATCTCCGGCTTCGCCCTGCGATGAAACTCCACTCACAGTGGGGGCT
>NZ_SJWV01000448.1:0-1001 GCF_004352695.1 Escherichia sp. KCJ4928 | reverse complement strand
ATTCAACATAGGTCATCCTAAAATACATTGAAGATAACAAGATAACAAGATAACAAGATAACAAGATAACAAGATAACAAGGTGTTATCTTTGTTTTACTTCTGCTATCAATCGTGATACCTCTGTTTTTGATAGTGTTTTAAGTGCTTCTACCGCCGCCCTGACAACATCAGAACGATTCACTCTGCCTTTACCTGAAACCATCTCAGCCGTTATAAGGGCATCAATGTCTTTTAGGTTTTCTTCAAAAAAAGAAATACTCACTGGTTTTGCTTTGCTTACAACCGATGATTTATCTGATGACTTTTTGGTATTATCAAGGCCAGCCGTGCCACCGTTAATAAATGCTGCCTCGTCACGAGGTGAAGTGTTTGCTCTATTTCTCACAGAATAACCTCTTTCACTAACGCTTCGATTTCTTGCTGGGCTTTATCATTTTGCGTTTCAAAAATTGTCATTGATTCGGCCCAAGCATCTCGATGTGCTTTACGATCACATACCCGGGAGTTTGCCAGATGCATTTCAGGGTAATCCTTAAGAACTTCAGCTGCCTCATTGGCTTCATTAACAAACATATTTGTGGGCGTCATGTTTAAAACGAGATATCCCCGAACATCCTCATTAAAATCTTTTGCTGCTGTAAAAACGGAGCATGTATGAGGCACAACATCCAGGTCCATCTGAGATGGGCGCAAAGGAGAAATGAATACATCTGCGGCCATCAATCCACTACGCATTTCTGCGCTATCACGGCCAGCACAGTCTGCAATAACAAAATCATAGGATTTTTCGTGTTCCTTTAACATGGCTTTGATGTTACCTGTCGCGCCTGTAACCGGAATATGAGGGAGATCTTCAGGGCGATTGTTGTACCAGGTTAATACTGATTTCTGGTCATCTGCGTCGACAATAATCACTCTATTGCCTAGTGACATCAGATACGCAGCTATAGATACCGCCAGTGTACTTTTACCTACCCCACCCTTTTGACTACCTAATAC
>NZ_SJWV01000447.1:0-1005 GCF_004352695.1 Escherichia sp. KCJ4928 | reverse complement strand
AATTATGATGGGGCTTATTGTTCGGGCCGGTTTTAAAGCAAAAAAAGAACAACTGCATTATTATCAGGCTAAAGGTATTGAGCCGCTCAGTATCGAGAAGTTACAGGCGCTACAATTGATCGCACCTTATCGGTTCTATCATAAGCAATGGTCTGAAACGCTGGAGTTCTGGCCGCGAAAGCCTGAACCTGGCAAAGATACCTTCCAATATCATGTGCTTCCCTTTGACTCGATCGATATCATAAGTAAAAGACGCGAGTCTTTAGAGGATCAATGGGGTATCGAAGATAGCGAAAGTTATTGTGCCTTAATGGAGCATTTTCTTTCTGGCGACCATGGAGCCAATACCTTTAAAGCAAACATGGAGGAAGCCCCAGAGCAGGTTATCGCCTTGTTGAATAAATTTGCTGTTTTTCCCTCAGACTATATCTCTGATTGCGCTAATAATCGCTCCGGTAAATCCTCGGCGAAGCTAATATGGGCGGCGGAATTATCATGGATGATCTCGATATCAAGCACAGCTTTTCAAAACGGGACAATTGAAGAAGAACTGGCCTGGCATTATATAATGCTTGCTTCTCGAAAGGCGCACGAGTTGTTCGAAAGCGAAGAAGATTATCAAAAAAATAGTCTAATGGGATTTCTTTACTGGCATATCTGCTGCTATCGCAGAAAGTTAACGGATGCTGAACTTGAAGCGTGTTATCGTTACGACAAGCAGTTTTGGGAGCACTACAGTAAGAAATGCCGTTGGCCCATAAGAAATGTTCCCTGGGGAGCATCATCCGTTAAATACTCATAAACGCCTGAAATTTTGCCGGGGGCGCTGCGCTTGCCCGGCCTACATTAGAGCGTAACTGCAATGAATTGTGCCCATTTGTAGATACTGTTATGGCCTGCAAGTTTTTTCCTGGTCCGGTTTCCCGGATTGCAGGCATGCCAGACACAGCGCCGTCAGGCGCTGTTTTTTTCATCCCTTCCGCGATTTTTACGCCGCTACCGGAT
>NZ_SJWV01000446.1:0-1009 GCF_004352695.1 Escherichia sp. KCJ4928 | reverse complement strand
GTATTGCTCGTGCTTTTCAAGATTCGCAGTTTTAACTTGGTAAAGATATTCTTTTTTGCTTTTATGCTTCTCATCGGTGCTGCGCTTGGAGCATTCTATCATGGTGCTGAATATGATAAAACTTTTGCGCTTTTACTAAATATGATATTATGGTTTGTTATATTCAGTTATGCTAAAGAACTTGAACATAACTTTGATATATATCGTTTTAGTGTAAAAATATCAAGTTTATTTCTTGGTATCACGTTGATACTTTACATCATGGCAAAGTTTGGTTTTCATGTTAAAGTATTAGGTGGAGCTTGGTTATATGATGAGAATTTTCGCTTTGCAGGTACTTTCTCTGAGCCAAGTTTAAATGGCTATTATTATGGTTTAATGTTCTTGATGGTCATGCTGTCTAATCAAAAGTACAGACTAATTTTGGCGTTTGTGTTTGCTATTACTACCTATATTTCAGGTGCGAAATTTTCATTCCTAATAATACCAGTGCTCCTTGGGCTGGTTTATTTCTTCAAGGTGAAAGGCTTTTATAATTATACATACCAGCTCATTCCGTTATCTTTTATTGTTCTTTTTGTTAGTCTTGCGTTCATCTACTATGACCTTTTTGCACTGATTGCAGCTCATTTGTCAAATTCTGAAACAATGACTTATGTTACTCGTCTTGGGTTCCCAATTGTCAGCATCTGGCATCTTAGTGATTATCCATTAGGAAGTGGAGTATATGGCTTTAAGAGCACGCTATCACCTTTTATACAGAACTACTGTCAGGCTCTTTCTGGTCTGGACGTAAATTGTAACGAGATGAGGTCCTATATATCCTCGGATGATCCCAGTGCATATGAAAGTTTCGCGCCTAAAGATGTTTTAAGTTTCATTATATTAAGTTTTGGGCTTCCGGGCTTGCTTGTGTTTGTCCTGAGTATATCCTTATTATCAGCTAGACTTAAGGAAAATAAGAATTACTTTATCATTCTAATGTATATTGTCGCATCAATGCTCTTTA
>NZ_SJWV01000445.1:0-1010 GCF_004352695.1 Escherichia sp. KCJ4928 | reverse complement strand
AATAGCTATGCATACGGTTAAAATTTATCAGGTGCGATCGCGGCAGCTTTTCGGGTGGTTTGTTGCCATTTTTACCTGTCAGCAGCCGTGATCGCGCTGAACGCATTTCAGCGGTGCGTACAATAAGATATTACGTTAAATTGTGAGGGAATGGTCCCCATATACTGACTTTATCATAGGGATAGGGTTGGTAGTGGGTCGATTGGGTTTCGGCATTGTTTCCGTTAATGCCAATTGCATTTTTGTATTTGATGCAACAGAAGGCGTGAGATTCTCCTGGGCCTGGAAAGGCTAAGTGTTTAGAATTGATGGCAAAATATCTTCCGTCCGATTTTTGAAGTAGTTGTTGTTTGGCTGTCTCCCAAAGGGTGCTGTTACAAACTTCTTGAATTTGTAGTTTTTGCAGGGCTCTTATTACTGCGTTGTCATGTTCCAATTCTTTAGGGGAGTGTATTATTCTCTCTTTTAATAAGCTGTTTACCACAGGATTTAGTTGTTGTCTAAAGCACGCAGATAATGCCATTGCTACACAATTTTGTTCCCGAGGAAGCATGTTTGGCGGGGTATGCCGTGTTTGATGTGATATGTCTATTCTCATAGAAGGTCTCTGGCTTATAGCATCAACAAATACGGCTATAAAACAAAATTTTCATAGAGTGATTCAAGATCTTCTTGAGATCCTTTTTTGCGGCGCGTAATCTGCTGCCTGCAAACAAAAAAACCACCGCTACCAACGGTGGTTTGTTTGCCGGAATCTAGAGCTACCAACTCTTTCTTCCGAAGGTAACTGGCTTGGTGGAGCACAGATACCAAATGCTGTCCTTCTAGTGTAGCCGCAGTTAGGCCACCACTTCAAGAACTCTTAATATCTCAATCCACCTTGTCCAGTTACCAATGGCTGCTGCCAGTGGCGTTAAGTCGTGTCTTACCGGGTTGGACTCAAGACGATAGTTACCGGATAAGGCGCAGCGGTCGGGCTGAACGGGGGGTTCGTGCACACAGCCCAGCTT
>NZ_SJWV01000444.1:0-1012 GCF_004352695.1 Escherichia sp. KCJ4928 | reverse complement strand
TAACGAGGGTAGAAGCTGGTATAGCCCCCAACTCATTGCACTCAACATGATTAACGACAGAAATCCTGCCACCAGAGGTTGTGTAAGAAATAATTCTATTTTGTGGTTCTGCTTTTTCTTAAACCACGAAAAATCGATATTCTTCGTGACGCATTTATAAGCCCAGTACGCCTTGAGATCAAAAATAAAATTATACAGCACCAGGGCCAGAATCCCACTAACTACACCAATATCCTCTGATGGAAAAGTAAACCCTGCATTCTTCCAATAAAAGCCTATCAGAATAAGTCCAATAGCATAAATGTATATCAGATTTCGTTTATCCTGAAAGCGAATAAAAGTTAAATAATCAGGAATCATTTGAATACCTTTGCATCACTAAATGCTTTACGACAATGCATAACTCGTTGCTGATCCACGCCAGCAAAATCATTTAACATATTCCCCAAATAGGGCTTATTACTTATTTCAAGGAAAGCTACCGGGGTTGGCATATTCAGAAATGTATCGAAAGATTCAGTCCATTTCACCGTATGAGTTAAGTGTAATGAGAGATTTTCTTTGATAATTGACGGAGCGACCTCGCTTTTTGCTGTTACGTTCATCAGAACCTGATGCTCTGGCGAAGCGATATCCAGTCCGGCAAGATAATCGCGCATTGCCTGAACGCCGTCTTCCATCAAACGCGTGTGCCAGGCACCGCTCACACCGAGTTTAACCGGTTCGTATCCAGCGGCCATCAGCAGCGTGGCAAATTCATTCAACGCAGCCTGCGTTCCCCCAATAACCTGCTGGCGCGGCGTGTTATCACAGCTAATATCCAGCGCAATGCCTGATTCCGTAATCATCGTCTGCAGTTGTTCGCGGTTGATGCCTTTAACCGCCTGATCTTACCCAGCAATAGTGGACACGCGGCTAAGTGAGTAAACTCTCAGTCAGAGGTGACTCACATGACAAAAACAGTATCAACCAGTAAAAAACCCCGTAAACAGCATTCGCCTGAATTTCGCAG
>NZ_SJWV01000443.1:0-1017 GCF_004352695.1 Escherichia sp. KCJ4928 | reverse complement strand
GTATCGAAATTCACCTTACTGAATCGATGTTGACGCATAAAATTATCGAACTTGTCATCTTCACCAGAATGTATATAACCACGTATAATTGGATCTTTTATATAAGGACAATGGCTAAATGTTTTCTTCATATTCTCAATAAAGTTTTTATTAACAATATTAAGAATCTTTAATTGCATCACCAGTTTTACTGCCAGAACGGATTTCAATATCATTGCATTATCTGGCAATGTATCAATCATTTTTATAATGTTATTGATATAACCATCGTGATCTTCATTCCAAAATATATCTGAATAATCAATAGTTAATTCCAATTGTTCTGTAATGCAATCTTTAAAATTCCCTGTCGATATTCGCACATGATCAAACATAACAGCTGTCATATTCGATTTAATAAATGATATTTCTTTGGCAGACAGAAACTCTGCTCTGGTGAAGTGCGAAGCGTAAAGATAACAATTATCGAAGTTTGAATTTCTAATCTGACATTCGCGAAAATTACTCTGAGTAAGTTGACTCTGCGAGAAGTCAACTGTATCAAGAATATTTTTGCTGAAATCGACACATTCACCACTCGCTTTGATAAAAATCACATTGTGTAAACGTCGACATCTAAATATGACATTATCAACTATTGCAGTAGTAAAATTGGAATCCCCAATTTCTTTACATTCGAATGTTATATGTTGTAGATTTGATGATAAAAAAGACACCTTCGATATAACGTCACCTTTAAAATGACAACTTGTTAAATCCAAATCAGACAGGTCGATATACCCCTGCGCATCTTTATCCATCAGAAAATTGCAAGCGCATTCAATTTTTTTCATTTCTGTAGAATTTTACACTTATAGTATCATTACTGATTGAGACTTCACGAAACATATTTATTGCATGATTTTTTCGTTCCGTTGTTTTATATTTGAAAAAATATTGCTGATATAAATAAAGTTATCTCTGTTTAAACCTGGCACCCCATTGAAATTACGTAGTAAATCAAGATCTACTATATTA
>NZ_SJWV01000442.1:0-1030 GCF_004352695.1 Escherichia sp. KCJ4928 | reverse complement strand
CTATTCAAATGGTCACTTTACTTAACGCGTTACAACCAGGTGGAAAATGCATTATCACTGGTGATTTTCAAAAAGAATTAGCGTACTTACAAAATGTAATTATTTATAATGATTCGTCTCTTCGTATGGATTTTTTTGGTTATAACGCCCTAATTATTCAACGATCAGACAATACCTGTGAACTTACAATTAATGAACCGTTAAAAAACCAGGAAATATCCACAGGCAATATCAATGTTAATTTCCCATTGAAAGACATTTACAATGAAATCAGGAGGTTGAACTTAGTTTTTAGTTGTGGGACTGGAGGTATAGTTGATCTATCCTCTCTGGACTTACGGAATATCGATTTAGAACTTTATGATTTTACAGATAAACATATGGCCAATGCAATTTTAAATCCTTTTAAATTGGATGACACAGATTTTACTAATGCCAACATGTTTCAGGTAAATTTCGTTAGTTCAAAACAAAACACCACAATCTCCTGGGATTATTTACTAAAAATAACGCCTGTTCTAACAAGCATTAGCGATATGTATTCTGAAGAAAAAATTAAGCTTGTCGAAAGTTGTTTAAATGAGCTTGGAGATATTACCGAAGAACAATTAAAAATCATGAGATTTGCAATTATAAAATCTATACCAAGAGCAACTCTTACAGATAAATTAGAAAATGAATTAACAAAAGAAATATATAAAAGCTCATCGAAAATCAATAATTGCTTGAACAGAATTAAATTACCAGAGATGATAGATTTCTCATCAGAAAAAATACATGATTATATCGACATAATCATTGAAGATTATGAAAATATAAAAGAAAATGCTTATCTGGTAATTCCCCAAATTAATTATACTATGGATTTAAACATAGAAGACTCTAGCTCAGAAGAGTTACTTTCAGATAACACCCTCGAGAAAGACGAAAATTCTCCGGACAATGGTTTTGAGGTCGGGGAATATAACACATATGAAGCATATAACTCAGAGAATCAATATTTTACCAGAGAGGACTATACGTATAATTA
>NZ_SJWV01000441.1:0-1033 GCF_004352695.1 Escherichia sp. KCJ4928 | reverse complement strand
CGCCGGCAGCGGGGAGTGATGTGTATGCTGTACATCAGAGGTGATATCCCTGCTTACGGATGAGTTCTGCAGCCAGATCATGGATGACGTTTTCACTGTCATGTGTACGGGCGCGGTGTTCTATCAGTGAGGTGGCTGAACCACGGGGAAAGTTTTCTGCCAGGATCTGGCGTGCCCGCAGTGACCCGAGCTCCTGCGTCAGCGCACGTCTCAGGGCGCTGTCTTTGGGTGAGGAATTCAGTGCCCACAGCTCCAGTGGACCGAGAGTGAATTTCAGGATCCGGGCCAGCGTACCGTTTTTTACACGGAACACAGCCAGTACCGGGACACCGCTGCCATCCGGTGCAGCCCCTTCCGGCATTTTCAGAAAGCGCCGCAGGGTGACTTCAGGGACACCAAAATTATCCCGCAGAAACGGAATTTCGTCAGGGCGGTAACGCAGCAACCAGAGGGTGTTGGCGGATTTGAGAACTGCCGGTGGATAGTCCTGCAGTAGCTGGGTGCTCAGCACTGTGCGTATCCCGAACTTACGCTGCTCCAGCTCCTGGGTGTCCAGGGCTTCCCAGATGAAATTGATCCCTTTTGCATTGTGCAGTTCGTCATAGACTTTGGTCTTGACCTCCTGATCAAGCTGTTCAATGCGGCGGAAAATCACCTCATGGTAGCGTGGGTCGAGATTTTTCCGTATTTCCTCCTGATACTGCGGCAGGACAAAATCCCCGCCGGCGATTTGTCCTGCCAGCAGGTACATGATGCCGGTGCGCAGACGTCCGGCAGGTGTCTTGTCACCGGCCACATTGTTCAGATCAACGGCCACGACGCGGGTGTCGGGGCTGAGCATAAACCGGGTACAGCCGGACATCATCGGGTAGTCACTGTGTCCCTGATCGAGGGCACGGCGGATGTAGTCCAGTAACAATTCTGCTGAGTTATCGCGCTGAACTGTGCCGAACACATCCCGGATGGATGGCTGTCCCAGCAGGGCGGACATTTCAGCCAGCAGGGGCATGGCCTGGTAGTGTGCCCGCTGGGC
>NZ_SJWV01000440.1:0-1038 GCF_004352695.1 Escherichia sp. KCJ4928 | reverse complement strand
AATGACACACCGTTTGCCGATGAACGTGTGATTGAGCAGCATATTGAAGCTGGCATTTCACTGTGCGATGCAGTGAACTTTCTTGTTGAAAAATACGCACTGGTGCGTACCGACCAGCCGGAATTCAGTGCCTGTACCCGTTCTCAGTTAATAAACAGCATCGATATCCTCCGGGCTCGCAGGGCGACCGACCTGATGACCCGCGACAATTACAGAACGGTAAATAACATTACCCAGGGGAAGCATCCGGAGGCGAAACAATGAAACTGACTCTGACGCTGGAAGCAGACAGCGTTAACGTGCAGGCGCTGAACATGGGACGAATTGTCGTTGACGTCGATGGTGTTAATCTCGCTGAACTGATTAACGTGGTCTGCGACAATGGCCACTCCCTTCGTGTTGTTGATGAATCTGACCGGGTCTCAACAGACTGCACGCCACCATTTGCTGCCCTGACCGGCATACACTGCAGTACCGCGCATATCACTGCAAAGGACAACGCCTGGCTGTACTCGCTGTCACATCAGACGAATGACACCGGCGAATCAGAATGGATTCATTTCACAGGTAGCGGATATCTGTTACGTACCGATGCGTGGTCATACCCGGTTCTGCGGCTTAAACGCCTGGGGCTGTCAAAAACGTTCCGCCGTCTGGTTGTCACACTTACCCGACGTTATGGCGTCAGTCTCATTCATCTGGATGCCAGCGCTGAATGCCTGCCGGGTTTACCCACTTTCGACTGGTAACCAGAAACAACATGAAATCATTAACCACGGAAACAGCGCTGGATATTCTGATTGCGTGGCTGCAGGACAATATCGACTGCGAATCGGGAATTATCTTTGACAACGATGAGGATAAAACGGATTCGGCAGCACTGCTGCCCTGCATTGAACAGGCCAGGGAAGATATCCGTACACTGCGCCAGTTGCAGCTTCTGCACCAGAACCGGTGACTCTCACTCACCAGACTTCATTCCACTGACGCCAGCCTGAACAGGGCTGGCGTTTTCATTTATCTGCAAAAAGGAATATC
>NZ_SJWV01000043.1:0-27829 GCF_004352695.1 Escherichia sp. KCJ4928 | reverse complement strand
TTTTTATTCTATAAACAATATCTTGGGGAATGGATTCTATATGGGGAATGGTAACTTTTGGCAGTTGTTCTTGGGTAAAGAACCTTACAGCAAAAAATCTGATTTTGTTAAGGCATGGTTATTGTGGTGGGCTATTACCATCCTTGTTCTATTTATTTTAAGCCTGACTACGACATTAAATTTAAGAAGTATAGGTATAGGGTTAAGTTTTGGGTTTTGTCAAATCCTTGGTAGATATACGATGTCTCTAGGATGGAGTAAGTACTGGGGAGTTTTGGGGGTACTTCCTGTAACAAATATTGTTCTTTTTCTTATCTTAATTTTTTTCAAAAAAAGATAAATAAGTCAGTGGGTAGGCTCATTAAACGGCCTACCCATGTTAATTCTTAACTTTTTCTACGCTGCGTATAAATCGCATCCATCACAAAAATTGCCAGCGCCACCCAAATAAAGGCGAAAGTCACCATCTTATCGGCACCCGGTTTTTCACCATAAAACGTCACAGCCAGCAGGAACATCAGCGTCGGGCCAATGTACTGGAAAAAGCCTAACGTTGAGAGACGCAAGCGCGTGGCAGCGGCGGTAAAACACAACAGCGGTACGGTAGTGACAATACCGGCGGCGATCAGCAGTAAATTCAGCGACATCGGGTTTTGCCCCATATGGCTGGTTGAGCTGTCGGCAATAGCAAACAGGTAAATTGCCGCCACGGGCAGCAGCCACATGGTTTCGATTAACATGCCGGTTTGCGCTTCAACGGCAATCTTCTTGCGTACCAGACCGTAGAAGGCAAAACTAAATGCCAGTCCCAGCGCGATAATAGGTAGCGAACCAAAAGTCCACAGCTGGACTAACACGCCACATATCGCCAGAATCACCGCCAGCCATTGCATCCGGCGGAATCGCTCGCCGAGGAAAATCATCCCCAGCACAATGTTCACCAGCGGGTTAATAAAGTAACCAAGGCTCGCTTCCAGCATATGGTGATTGTTCACCGCCCAGATAAACAGTAGCCAGTTGCCACCAATCAGCACGGCAGAGACTGCCAGCATAAAAATTTTCTGTGGCGTCTGAATCAGCGTTTTTAAATAGGACCATGGCGGCAAATACTCATCAGCACCACCATAAAGAAAAACGACCAGATCACGCGATGCGTCAGGATTTCATCGGCGGGCACGTAGTAAATCAACTTGAAGTACGCTGGCGCAATACCCCAAATAAAATAAGCGGCAAGAGCGAGTAATACGCCCTGCCGCGTTTGTTTTGCATCCATCGGGAATACTCATTTTTAATTGGTAACAGCAGTTTACCTGCTTTTATGTCTTCAACCTACCATATAGGTGGCGGTGGCACTGGCAATATAAAGCTGTTCTTCATTGTGTAATTCAACGCGGGCGACGGCGACTTTATTGCCTGCACGCAACAGGCTACTGGTAGCAGTAAAACGCTCGCCCCTGCCTGGGCGCAGATAATCAACGCGAAGATCAATGGTCCCCATCCGCGATAGCCGCTGGCGTAGTTCATCTTCACTGATGGTTTCGTGGCGGGTTAAGGTACTTCCCACGCACACCAGACCGGCGGCGACATCCAGCGCCGACGCAATGACCCCGCCGTGCAAAATGCTTTGCGCCCAGTTGCCCACCATCATTGGCTGATTTTTAAAGGCCAGCTGTGCGAACTCTTTTTCGTAACGCTCCAGTTCCATCCCCAATGCGCGGTTAAATGGCATGTGATAAACAAACATCTCACCCACTAATTTCAGGGCTTGTTCAGCAGTCAGTACGGCAGACATATCATCCTTACACTTCATTGGTTAATGAAATGTTGATTTTATGCTTCTTTGTTGTTGGTTTCTACTTTAGGAAGGGATAACTAACGGCAATGGAGTTAAGTATGTAAAATAGCCCGCAGAAAAACATTCACCTTATCAATAATTCGTTACGGAGAACACGACCGATGCGGACTCTGCAGGGCTGGTTGTTGCCGGTGTTTATGTTGCCTATGGCAGTATATGCACAAGAGGCAACGGTGAAAGAGGTGCATGACGCGCCAGCGGTGCGTGGCAGTATTATCGCCAATATGCTGCAGGAGCATGACAATCCGTTCACGCTCTATCCTTATGACACCAACTACCTCATCTACACACAAACCAGCGATCTGAATAAAGAAGCGATTGCCAGTTACGACTGGGCGGAAAATGCGCGTAAGGATGAAGTAAAGTTTCAGTTGAGCCTGGCATTTCCACTGTGGCGTGGGATTTTAGGCCCGAACTCGGTGTTGGGTGCATCTTATACGCAAAAATCCTGGTGGCAACTGTCCAATAGCGAAGAGTCTTCACCGTTTCGTGAAACCAACTACGAACCGCAATTGTTCCTCGGTTTTGCCACCGATTACCGTTTTGCAGGTTGGACGCTGCGCGATGTGGAGATGGGGTATAACCACGACTCTAACGGGCGTTCAGACCCGACCTCCCGCAGCTGGAACCGCCTTTATACTCGCCTGATGGCAGAAAACGGTAACTGGCTGGTAGAAGTGAAGCCGTGGTATGTGGTGGGTAATACTGACGATAACCCGGATATCACCAAATATATGGGTTACTACCAGCTTAAAATCGGCTATCACCTCGGTGATGCGGTGCTCAGTGCGAAAGGACAGTACAACTGGAACACCGGCTACGGCGGCGCGGAGTTAGGCTTAAGTTACCCGATCACCAAACATGTGCGCCTTTATACTCAGGTTTACAGCGGCTATGGCGAATCGCTCATCGACTATAACTTCAACCAGACCCGTGTCGGTGTGGGGGTTATGCTAAACGATTTGTTTTGATGAACGGTTGAGTGGTTGGCAAATCTGGAATCCAGCATCCAGGATTACCCTCTCAGAGACTAAAAGCATTGCAGTTTCTCGCGCAGGCGCTGAAAATAGCGCCTGTTTTTATTTCAGGCAATCGGGGTGAATGTGGCGCAGGCGGAAGTGTTGAATCTGGAGTCCGGAGCTAAACAGGTTTTACAAGAAACCTTTGGCTACCAACAGTTTCGCCCCGGCCAGGAAGAAATTATCGACACTGTGCTTTCCGGTCGCGATTGCCTGGTCGTCATGCCCACCGGTGGCGGAAAATCCCTTTGCTATCAAATTCCTGCCTTATTGCTAAACGGCCTTACCGTGGTTGTTTCACCGCTGATTTCGTTGATGAAAGATCAGGTGGATCAACTGCAAGCCAACGGCGTGGCGGCGGCGTGCCTTAACTCGACGCAAACCCGCGAACAGCAACTTGAAGTGATGACAGGCTGCCGCACCGGGCAAATTCGTCTGCTTTATATCGCCCCGGAACGCCTGATGCTGGATAACTTTCTTGAGCATCTGGCGCACTGGAATCCGGTGTTATTAGCCGTTGATGAAGCGCACTGTATCTCCCAATGGGGCCACGATTTCCGCCCGGAATATGCCGCGCTCGGTCAGTTGCGCCAGCGGTTCCCGACGCTGCCGTTTATGGCGCTGACCGCCACAGCCGACGACATCACGCGCCAGGATATCGTGCGCCTGCTGGGGCTGAACGATCCGCTGATTCAAATCAACAGTTTTGACCGTCCGAATATTCGCTACATGCTGATGGAGAAGTTCAAACCGCTCGATCAGTTGATGCGCTACGTGCAGGAACAGCGCGGTAAGTCAGGCATTATCTACTGCAACAGCCGCGCGAAAGTAGAAGACACCGCTGCGCGCCTGCAAAGCAAGGGAATTAGCGCGGCGGCCTATCATGCCGGGCTGGAAAATAATGTTCGCGCCGATGTGCAGGAAAAATTCCAGCGCGATGACCTGCAAATTGTGGTGGCGACGGTGGCGTTCGGCATGGGCATCAATAAACCAAACGTTCGCTTCGTGGTCCACTTTGATATTCCGCGCAATATCGAATCCTATTATCAGGAAACCGGTCGCGCCGGGCGTGATGGCCTGCCCGCGGAAGCGATGCTGTTTTACGATCCGGCCGATATGGCGTGGCTGCGCCGTTGTCTGGAAGAGAAGCCGCAGGGGCAGTTGCAGGATATCGAACGTCATAAACTCAATGCGATGGGCGCTTTTGCCGAAGCGCAAACTTGCCGTCGTCTGGTACTGCTGAACTATTTTGGCGAAGGGCGTCAGGAGCCGTGCGGGAACTGCGATATCTGCCTCGATCCGCCGAAACAGTACGACGGTTCAACCGATGCTCAGATTGCCCTTTCCACCATTGGTCGTGTGAATCAGCGTTTTGGTATGGGCTATGTGGTGGAAGTGATTCGCGGCGCTAATAACCAGCGTATCCGCGACTATGGTCATGACAAACTAAAAGTCTACGGTATGGGCCGTGATAAAAGTCATGAACATTGGGTGAGCGTGATCCGCCAGCTGATTCACCTCGGTCTGGTGACGCAAAATATTGCCCAGCATTCTGCCCTACAACTGACAGAGGC
The DNA here is from genome assembly GCF_004352695.1 of Escherichia sp. KCJ4928. Lineage (NCBI taxonomy): Bacteria > Pseudomonadati > Pseudomonadota > Gammaproteobacteria > Enterobacterales > Enterobacteriaceae > Escherichia > Escherichia sp. KCJ4928. The sequence continues at coordinate 23,381 of NZ_SJWV01000043.1, read as the reverse complement.
TGCGCGTCCGGTGCTGCGCGGCGAATCCTCTTTGCAACTTGCCGTGCCGCGTATCGTGGCGCTCAAACCGAAAGCGATGCAGAAATCGTTCGGCGGCAACTATGATCGCAAACTGTTCGCCAAATTACGCAAACTGCGTAAATCGATAGCCGATGAAAGTAATGTCCCGCCGTACGTGGTGTTTAACGACGCAACCTTGATTGAGATGGCTGAACAGATGCCGATCACCGCCAGCGAAATGCTCAGCGTTAACGGCGTTGGGATGCGCAAGCTGGAACGCTTTGGCAAACCGTTTATGGCGCTGATTCGTGCGCATGTTGATGGCGATGACGAAGAGTAGTCAGCAGCATAAAAAAGTGCCAGTATGAAGACTCCGTAAACGTTTCCCCCGCGAGTCAAATGTATGTTGATGTTATTTCTCACCGTCGCCATGGTGCACATTGTGGCGCTTATGAGCCCCGGTCCCGATTTCTTTTTTGTCTCTCAGACCGCTGTCAGTCGTTCCCGTAAAGAAGCGATGATGGGCGTGCTGGGCATTACCTGCGGCGTAATGGTTTGGGCTGGGATTGCGCTGCTTGGCCTGCATTTGATTATCGAAAAAATGGCCTGGCTGCATACGCTGATTATGGTGGGCGGTGGCCTGTATCTCTGCTGGATGGGTTACCAGATGCTACGCGGTGCACTGAAAAAAGAGGCGGTTTCTGCACCTGCGCCACAGGTCGAGCTGGCGAAAAGTGGGCGCAGTTTCCTGAAAGGTTTACTGACCAATCTCGCTAATCCGAAAGCGATTATCTACTTTGGCTCGGTGTTCTCATTGTTTGTCGGTGATAACGTTGGCACTACCGCGCGCTGGGGCATTTTTGCGCTGATCATTGTCGAAACGCTGGCGTGGTTTACCGTCGTTGCCAGCCTGTTTGCCCTGCCGCAAATGCGCCGTGGTTATCAACGTCTGGCGAAGTGGATTGATGGTTTTGCCGGGGCGTTATTTGCCGGATTTGGCATTCATTTGATTATTTCGCGGTGATGCCAGACGCGTCTTCAGAGTAAGTCGGATAAGGCGTTTACGCCGCATCCGACATTATTTTTCACGCATGCCTCGCCGATGCTAACAGCGCTCCCACCAGCATAAACAACGAGCCGAAAATCTTATTCAGCGCCTTCATCTGCTTTGGTCCTTTAATCCATAGAGCAATCCGTTGAGCAAGGGTGGCGTAACCGATCATCACAATAATATCGACCACAATAGTGGTGACGCCGAGCACGATATACTGCATCAGTTGCGGCTGTTGCGGCATGATGAATTGCGGAAATAGCGCCGCCAGAAACACAATACTTTTGGGATTGGTGAGATTCACAAAAACTGCGCGCTGGAACAAATGTCGACGCGATTGAGTAGAGGCCAGCGATTTAAGGTCAATTGCACCAGCGGCGCGCCACTGCTGGATTCCCAGCCAAATCAAGTAAGCCGCGCCTGCCCACTTCAACACTTCAAACGCAATCACTGAGCGGGAAAATAGCGTCCCCAACCCCACGCCAACCAGCACAATATGAATCGCCAGTCCGGTCTGAAGCCCAGCAATAGACGCCACCGCGCCGCGATAACCGTGGTTGAGCGAGGTGGTCATAGTGTTGATTGCACCAGAGCCTGGCGACAGGCTTAAAATGATCGATGTCAGCAGGTAGGCAAACCACCATTCTAAGGTCATGATGAACTCCCGGTGTGTCTATTTTTGTGCCACAATACGCTACTGTCGCAGCGTTGTGTCAGGCACGCTAAAAAAAACGATTTTACGTGGTTTAAGAGGCAGATTACCCGATGTTTCAGCAGCAAAAAGACTGGGAAACAAGAGAAAACGCGTTTGCTGCTTTTACCATGGGACCGCTGACTGATTTCTGGCGTCAGCGTGATGAAGCAGAGTTTACTGGTGTGGATGACATTCCGGTGCGCTTTGTCCGTTTTCGCGCACAGCACCATGACCGGGTGGTAGTCATCTGCCCGGGGCGTATTGAGAGCTACGTAAAATATGCGGAACTGGCCTATGACCTGTTCCATTTGGGGTTTGATGTCTTAATCATCGACCATCGCGGGCAGGGACGTTCCGGTCGCCTGTTAGCCGATCCGCATCTCGGGCATGTTAATCGCTTTAATGATTATGTTGATGATCTGGCGGCATTCTGGCAGCAGGAGGTTCAGCCCGGTCCGTGGCGTAAACGCTATATACTGGCACATTCGATGGGCGGTGCGATCTCCACATTATTTCTGCAACGCCATCCAGGTGTATGTGACGCCATTGCGCTAACTGCGCCAATGTTTGGGATCGTGATTCGTATGCCGTCATTTATGGCACGGCAGATCCTCAACTGGGCCGAAGCGCATCCACGTTTCCGTGATGGCTATGCAATAGGCACCGGGCGCTGGCGCGCGTTGCCGTTTGCTATCAACGTACTGACCCACAGCAGACAGCGATATCGACGTAACTTACGCTTCTATGCTGATGACCCAACGATTCGCGTCGGTGGGCCGACCTACCATTGGGTACGCGAAAGTATTCTGGCTGGCGAACAGGTGTTAGCCGGTGCGGGTGATGACGCCACGCCAACGCTTCTCTTACAAGCTGAAGAGGAACGCGTGGTGGATAACCGCATGCATGACCGTTTTTGTGAACTCCGCACCGCCGCGGGCCATCCTGTCGAAGGAGGACGGCCGTTGGTAATTAAAGGTGCTTACCATGAGATCCTTTTTGAAAAGGACGCAATGCGCTCAGTCGCGCTCCACGCCATCGTTGATTTTTTCAACAGGCATAACTCACCCAGCGGAAACCGCTCTACAGAGGTTTAAATTTCTTATGTACCAGGTTGTTGCGTCTGATTTAGATGGCACGTTACTTTCTCCCGACCATACGTTATCCCCTTACGCCAAAGAAACTCTGAAGCTGCTCACCGCGCGCGGCATCAACTTTGTGTTTGCGACCGGTCGTCACCACGTTGATGTGGGGCAAATTCGCGATAATCTGGAGATTAAGTCTTACATGATTACCTCCAATGGTGCGCGCGTTCACGATCTGGATGGTAATCTGATTTTTGCTCATAACCTGGATCGCGACATTGCCAGCGATCTGTTTGGCGTAGTCAACGACAATCCGGACATCATTACTAACGTTTATCGCGACGACGAATGGTTTATGAATCGCCATCGCCCGGAAGAGATGCGCTTTTTTAAAGAAGCGGTGTTCAAATATGCGCTGTATGAGCCTGGATTACTGGAGCCGGAAGGCGTCAGCAAAGTGTTTTTCACCTGCGATTCCCATGAACAACTGCTGCCGTTGGAGCAGGCGATTAACGCTCGCTGGGGCGATCGCGTCAACGTCAGTTTCTCTACCTTAACCTGTCTGGAAGTGATGGCGGGCGGCGTGTCGAAAGGCCATGCGCTGGAAGCAGTGGCGAAGAAACTGGGCTACAGCCTGAAGGATTGTATTGCGTTTGGTGACGGGATGAACGACGCCGAAATGCTGTCGATGGCGGGGAAAGGCTGCATTATGGGCAGTGCGCACCAGCGTCTGAAAGACCTTCATCCCGAGCTGGAAGTGATTGGTACTAACGCCGAAGACGCGGTGCCGCATTATCTGCGTAAACTCTATTTATCGTAATCGTTCTTTATTTGGTCAGTTGTCAACCTGATACTTCGCTACAATGGATACTCGTTAATCAAAGAGTTTTCCATTGTGGCGCTACTTATCATCACCACGATTCTGTGGGCCTTCTCCTTTAGCTTTTATGGCGAGTACCTTGCGGGGCACGTCGATAGCTATTTTGCGGTGCTGGTGCGCGTTGGCCTGGCGGCACTCGTTTTTCTGCCGTTTCTGCGTACCCGTGGCAATAGCCTGAAAACAGTCGGCCTGTATATGCTGGTGGGCGCGATGCAGCTCGGCGTGATGTATATGCTGAGTTTCCGCGCTTATCTCTACCTGACGGTTTCCGAGCTGCTGCTGTTCACCGTGCTGACGCCGCTCTACATCACGCTGATTTATGACATCATGAGTAAGCGCCGTCTGCGCTGGGGCTATGCTTTTAGCGCCTTGCTGGCGGTGATTGGTGCCGGGATTATTCGCTATGATCAGGTCACCGACCATTTCTGGACTGGCTTGTTGCTGGTGCAACTCTCCAATATCACTTTTGCCATCGGCATGGTGGGTTACAAACGCCTGATGGAAACTCGCCCGATGCCGCAGCATAACGCCTTTGCGTGGTTCTATCTTGGCGCGTTCCTGGTGGCGGTAATTGCATGGTTCTTGCTGGGAAATGCGCAGAAAATGCCGCAAACCACGCTGCAATGGGGCATTCTGGTGTTTCTTGGCGTGGTGGCTTCCGGGATTGGCTACTTTATGTGGAACTACGGCGCGACGCAGGTGGACGCCGGAACGCTGGGCATTATGAATAATATGCACGTTCCGGCAGGGCTGCTGGTAAACCTGGCTATCTGGCACCAACAGCCGCACTGGCCAACGTTCATTACAGGCGCGCTGGTGATCCTGGCCTCACTGTGGGTGCATCGTAAGTGGGTCGCTCCGCGCTCTTCACAAACGGCAGATGATCGCAGGCGTGATTGCGCGCTGAGCGAATAAATGCTTCTGTAATCGGCTGACGCTGCTCGCCATCGCGCACGGCGGCGTACAGTCGGCTCCACAAGCCTTCGCCCAGGGTTTTGGTCACCACCAGACCCTGGCGCTCAAAACTCTCTACTACCCAATGCGGTAGCGCGGCAATACCCATCCGCGCGGCAACCATCTGAATCAACAATAAGGTATTATCGACGCTTTTCAGTGACGGGCTGACGCCTGCCGGCTGAAGAAAATGCCGCCAGACATCCAGTCGACTACGCTGCACCGGATAAATCAACAGCGTCTCGCTGGCGAGATCTTCCGGTGTAATTCGCGTTTTCGCCGCCAGTGGATGGTCAGGTGCTAACACCAGACGCACTTCATAGTCGAACATCGGCGAATAATGCAGGCCACTGCGCGGCAGGATATCGGAGGTCATCACCAGATCCAGCTCGCCCTGTTGCAACGCGGGCTGCGGGTCAAACGTCACGCCCGATTTAAAATCCATCTCTACCTGCGGCCAGTTCTTATGGAAATTTTCTAACGCGGGCGTCAGCCACTGAATACAGCTATGGCACTCAATGGCAATGCGCAGACGCGTCTGCTGCGGTTCATTGCAGGCTTGCAGTGCCTGGCTAATTTGCGGCAGCACCTGGTTTGCCAGTTGCAACAGGATTTCTCCCTGCGGTGTAAAGCGTAGCGGCTGGCTCTTACGCACAAATAGCCGGAAGCCAAGGCGTTGTTCCAGATCGCTAAACTGGTGAGACAGGGCGGATTGCGTCTGATGCAACGTCGCCGCAGCGGCTGCGAGAGAGCCGCAGTTCCGCAACGCTTGTAGCGTTTTCAGGTGTTTTACTTCGATCATGAAAGTCCTTCACTTCGGCATGAATAATTTGCGCTTGAGGAATATACAGTAACCGCCAATTATGGATGTGTAAACATCTGGACGGCTAAATACTAAAAATTCCATAAGGGGCATATAATGACAATTCTTAATCACACCCTCGGTTTCCCTCGCGTTGGCCTGCGTCGCGAGCTGAAAAAAGCGCAAGAAAGTTATTGGGCGGGGAACTCCACGCGTGAAGAACTGCTGACAGTAGGGCGTGAACTGCGTGCTCGTCACTGGGATCAACAAAAGCAAGCGGGTATCGACCTGCTGCCGGTGGGCGATTTTGCCTGGTACGATCATGTTCTGACCACCAGTCTGCTGCTGGGTAATGTTCCGCCACGTCATCAGAACAAAGACGGTTCGGTAGATATCGACACCCTGTTCCGTATTGGTCGTGGACGTGCGCCGACTGGCGAACCTGCGGCGGCAGCGGAAATGACCAAATGGTTTAACACCAACTATCACTACATGGTGCCGGAATTCGTTAAAGGCCAACAGTTCAAACTGACCTGGACGCAGCTGCTGGAGGAAGTGGACGAGGCGCTGGCGCTGGGCCACAACGTTAAGCCTGTGCTGCTGGGGCCGGTTACTTACCTGTGGCTGGGGAAAGTGAAAGGTGAACAGTTTGACCGCCTTAGCCTGCTGAACGACATTCTGCCGGTTTATCAGCAAATGCTGGCAGAACTGGCGAAACGCGGCATCGAGTGGGTACAGATTGATGAACCCGCGCTGGTACTGGAACTACCACAGGCGTGGCTGGACGCATACAAACCCGCTTACGACGCGCTCCAGGGCCAGGTGAAACTGCTGCTGACCACTTATTTTGAAGGCGTAACGCCAAACCTCGACACGATTACTGCGCTGCCTGTTCAGGGGCTGCATGTGGACCTTGTACATGGTAAAGATGACGTTGTTGAACTGCACAAGCGCCTGCCTTCTGACTGGTTGCTGTCTGCGGGTCTGATCAATGGTCGTAACGTCTGGCGTGCCGATCTTAGCGAGAAATATGCGCAAATTAAGGACATTGTCGGCAAACGTGATTTGTGGGTGGCATCTTCCTGCTCGTTGCTGCACAGCCCCATCGACCTGAGCGTGGAAACGCGTCTTGATGCAGAAGTGAAAAGCTGGTTTGCCTTCGCCCTACAAAAATGCCATGAACTGGCACTGCTGCGCGATGCGCTGAACAGTGGTGACACGGCAGCTCTGGCAGAGTGGAGCGCCCCGATTCAGGCGCGTCGTCACTCTACCCGCGTACATAATCCGGCGGTAGAAAAGCGTCTGGCGGCGATCACCGCCCAGGACAGCCAGCGTGCGAATGTCTATGAAGTGCGTGCCGAAGCCCAGCGTGCGCGTTTTAAACTGCCAGCGTGGCCGACCACCACGATTGGTTCTTTCCCGCAAACCACGGAAATTCGTACCCTGCGTCTGGATTTCAAAAAGGGCAATCTCGACGCCAATAACTACCGCACGGGCATTGCGGAACATATCAGGCAGGCCATTGTTGAACAGGAACGTTTGGGACTGGATGTGCTGGTACATGGCGAGGCCGAGCGTAATGACATGGTGGAATACTTTGGCGAGCACCTCGACGGATTTGTCTTTACGCAAAACGGTTGGGTACAGAGCTACGGTTCCCGCTGCGTGAAGCCACCGATTGTTATTGGTGACGTGAGCCGACCGGCACCGATTACCGTGGAGTGGGCGAAATATGCGCAGTCGCTGACCGACAAACCGGTGAAAGGGATGCTGACTGGTCCGGTGACCATACTCTGCTGGTCGTTCCCGCGTGAAGATGTGAGCCGTGAAACCATCGCCAAACAGATTGCGCTGGCGCTGCGTGATGAAGTGGCGGACCTGGAAGCCGCTGGAATTGGCATCATCCAGATTGATGAACCGGCGCTGCGCGAAGGTTTACCGCTGCGTCGTAGCGACTGGGACGCCTATCTCCAGTGGGGCGTAGAGGCCTTCCGTATCAACGCCGCCGTGGCGAAAGATGACACACAAATCCACACTCACATGTGTTATTGCGAGTTCAACGACATCATGGATTCCATTGCGGCGCTGGATGCGGATGTGATTACCATCGAAACTTCGCGTTCTGACATGGAGTTGCTGGAGTCGTTCGAAGAGTTTGATTATCCCAATGAAATCGGTCCAGGCGTCTATGATATTCACTCGCCAAACGTACCGAGCGTGGAATGGATTGAAGCCCTGCTGAAGAAAGCGGCAAAACGCATTCCGGCAGAGCGCCTGTGGGTTAACCCGGACTGTGGCCTGAAAACGCGCGGCTGGCCAGAAACCCGCGCGGCACTGGCGAACATGGTGCAGGCGGCGCAGAACTTGCGTCGGGGGTAAATCCAAACCGGGTGGTAATACCACCCGGTCTTTTCTCATTACAGCGACTTCTTCCCACCATACTGCTTAAACCATTCCAGCATACGCTGCCAGCCATCTTTCGCAGATTCGGCATGATAGCTCGGGCGATAATCAGCGTTGAATGCATGCCCGGCATCCGGGTACACGATAATCTCTGCTTTCGCATTAGCAGCCCGCAGCGCCTGGCGCATGGTTTCAACGCTCTCCTGCGGAATGCTGTTATCCTGACCACCATATAAGCCGAGAACCGGCGCGTTAAGATCGGTTGCGATATCAACAGGTTGTTTCGGTGAATTCAGCGACTTGTCGCCCGTCAGTTTGCCGTACCACGCCACTGCGGCTTTTAGCTGTGGATTATGCGCGGCATACAGCCAGGTGATACGTCCACCCCAGCAGAATCCGGTGATCATTAAACGATGAACATCGCCGCCGTTGCGGGAAGCCCAACTGGCGACATGATCGAGATCGGCCAGCACCTGCGAGTCAGGCACTTTTGCTACCAGACCGCTAAGCAACGTGGGGATATCGGCAAAATCATTCGGATCGCCTTCGCGGAAGTAAAGTTCAGGTGCGATAGCCAGATACCCCTCCAGCGCCAGACGGCGACAAATGTCGCGGATATGTTCATGCACGCCAAAAATTTCCTGCACTACAATGACCACTGGCAGTGGGCCATCGCTTTGCTTTGGTCTGGCATGGTAAGCAGGCATGTTATCCCCTTGTGAAGGGATAGAGGTGAAGCCCGCCACAATCGCGTCGTCCGGGGTCTGAACGATGGTCGAAGCGAGAGGCGATGCAGCAGGTGCAAATCCAGATTGTTGTGTTGTTGCCATGGTATTCTCCGTACCCTTATAAAAATGTTGCGCAATGTTAACTATAGTCAGCATGCAACAAATCACATTGCCTGAATCGGCTCATCTTTTATGCAGTCCTGCAGAATGAAGAGTGATTTATGTGATTTACATCACTTTTGATGGGTAAATTTATGCAACGCGTTTGCGTCATGGTGATGAGTATCACGAAAAAATGTTAAACCCTTCGGTAAAGTGTCTTTTTGCTTCTTCTGACTAAACCGATTCACAGAGGAGTTGTATATGTCCAAGTCTGATGTTTTTCATCTCGGCCTCACTAAAAACGATTTACAAGGGGCTACGCTTGCCATCGTCCCTGGCGACCCGGATCGTGTGGAAAAGATCGCCGCGCTGATGGATAAGCCGGTTAAGCTGGCATCTCACCGCGAATTCACTACCTGGCGTGCAGAGCTGGATGGTAAACCTGTTATCGTCTGTTCTACCGGTATCGGCGGCCCGTCTACCTCTATTGCTGTTGAAGAGCTGGCACAGCTGGGCATTCGCACCTTCCTGCGTATCGGTACAACGGGCGCTATTCAGCCGCATATTAATGTGGGTGATGTCCTGGTTACCACGGCGTCTGTCCGTCTGGATGGCGCGAGCCTGCACTTCGCACCGCTGGAATTCCCGGCTGTCGCTGATTTCGAATGTACGACTGCGCTGGTTGAAGCTGCGAAATCCATTGGCGCGACAACTCACGTTGGCGTGACAGCTTCTTCTGATACCTTCTACCCAGGTCAGGAACGTTACGATACTTACTCTGGTCGCGTAGTTCGTCACTTTAAAGGTTCTATGGAAGAGTGGCAGGCGATGGGCGTAATGAACTATGAAATGGAATCTGCAACCCTGCTGACCATGTGTGCAAGTCAGGGCCTGCGTGCCGGTATGGTAGCGGGTGTTATCGTTAACCGCACCCAGCAAGAGATCCCGAATGCTGAGACGATGAAACAAACCGAAAGCCATGCGGTGAAAATCGTGGTGGAAGCGGCGCGTCGTCTGCTGTAATTCTCTTCTCCTGTCTGAAGGCCGACGCGTTCGGCCTTTTGTATTTTTGCGTAGCGCCTCGCAGGAAATGCCTTTCCAACTGGACGTTTGTACAGCACAATTCTATTTTGTGCGGGTAAGTTGTTGCGTCAGGAGGCGTTGTGGATTTCTCAATCATGGTTTACGCAGTTATTGCGTTGGTGGGTGTGGCAATTGGCTGGCTGTTTGCCAGTTATCAACATGCGCAGCAAAAAGCCGAGCAATTAGCTGAACGTGAAGAGATGGTCGCGGAGTTAAGCGCGGCAAAACAACAAATTACCCAAAGCGAGCACTGGCGTGCAGAGTGCGAGTTACTCAATAACGAAGTGCGCAGCCTGCAAAGTATTAACACCTCTCTGGAGGCCGATCTGCGTGAAGTAACCACGCGGATGGAAGCCGCACAGCAACATGCTGACGATAAAATTCGCCAGATGATTAACAGCGAGCAGCGCCTCAGTGAGCAGTTTGAAAACCTCGCCAACCGTATTTTTGAGCACAGCAATCGCCGGGTTGATGAGCAAAACCGTCAGAGTCTGAACAGCCTGTTGTCGCCGCTACGTGAACAACTGGACGGTTTCCGCCGTCAGGTTCAGGACAGCTTCGGTAAAGAAGCACAAGAACGCCATACCCTGACCCACGAAATTCGCAATCTCCAGCAACTCAACGCGCAAATGGCCCAGGAAGCGATCAACCTGACGCGCGCGCTGAAAGGCGACAATAAAACCCAGGGCAACTGGGGCGAGGTAGTATTGACGCGGGTGCTGGAGGCTTCCGGTCTGCGTGAAGGGTATGAATATGAAACCCAGGTCAGCATCGAAAATGACGCCCGCTCGCGGATGCAACCGGATGTCATCGTGCGGCTGCCGCAGGGAAAAGATGTGGTGATCGACGCCAAAATGACGCTGGTCGCCTATGAACGCTATTTCAACGCCGAAGATGACTACACCCGCGAAAGCGCGCTACAGGAACATATCGCGTCGGTGCGTAACCATATCCGTTTGCTGGGACGCAAAGATTATCAACAGCTGCCGGGGCTGCGAACTCTGGATTACGTGCTGATGTTTATTCCCGTTGAACCCGCTTTTTTACTGGCGCTTGACCGCCAGCCGGAGCTGATCACCGAAGCGTTGAAAAACAATATCATGCTGGTTAGCCCGACTACGCTGCTGGTGGCGTTGCGTACTATTGCCAACCTGTGGCGTTATGAGCATCAAAGCCGCAACGCCCAGCAAATCGCCGATCGTGCCAGCAAGCTGTACGACAAGATGCGTTTGTTCATCGATGACATGTCCGCGATTGGTCAAAGTCTCGACAAAGCGCAGGATAACTACCGCCAGGCAATGAAAAAACTCTCTTCAGGTCGCGGAAATGTGCTGGCGCAGGCAGAAGCGTTTCGCGGTTTAGGAGTAGAAATTAAACGCGAGATTAATCCGGATTTGGCTGAACAGGCGGTGAGCCAGGATGAAGAGTATCGACTTCGGTCGGTTCCGGAGCAGCCGAATGATGAAGCTTATCAACGCGATGATGAATATAATCAGCAGTCGCGCTAGCCCATTAGGGGTAGTTAAGCCGGGTAGAAATCTAGGGCATCGACGCCCAATCTGTTACACTTCTGGAACAATTTTTTGATGAGCAGGCATTGAGATGGTGGATAAGTCACAAGAAACGACGCACTTTGGTTTTCAGACCGTCGCGAAGGAACAAAAAGCGGATATGGTCGCCCACGTTTTCCATTCCGTGGCATCAAAATACGATGTCATGAATGATTTGATGTCATTTGGTATTCATCGTTTGTGGAAGCGATTCACGATTGATTGCAGCGGCGTACGCCGTGGGCAGACCGTGCTGGATCTGGCTGGTGGCACCGGCGACCTGACAGCGAAATTCTCCCGCCTGGTCGGAGAAACTGGCAAAGTGGTCCTTGCTGATATCAATGAATCCATGCTCAAAATGGGACGCGAGAAGCTGCGTAATATCGGTGTGATTGGCAACGTTGAGTATGTTCAGGCGAACGCTGAGGCGCTGCCGTTCCCGGATAACACCTTTGATTGCATCACCATTTCGTTTGGTCTGCGTAACGTCACCGACAAAGATAAAGCACTGCGTTCAATGTATCGCGTGCTGAAACCCGGCGGCCGCCTGCTGGTGCTTGAGTTCTCGAAGCCAATTATCGAGCCGCTGAGCAAAGCCTATGATGCATACTCCTTCCATGTGCTGCCGCGTATTGGCTCACTGGTCGCGAACGACGCCGACAGCTACCGTTATCTGGCAGAATCCATCCGTATGCATCCCGATCAGGATACCCTGAAAGCCATGATGCAGGATGCCGGATTCGAAAGTGTCGACTACTACAATCTGACGGCAGGGGTTGTGGCGCTGCATCGTGGTTATAAGTTCTGACAGGAGACCGGAAATGCCTTTTAAACCTTTAGTGACGGCAGGAATTGAAAGTCTGCTCAACACCTTCCTGTATCGCTCACCCGCGCTGAAAACAGCCCGCTCGCGTCTGCTGGGTAAAGTATTGCGCGTGGAGGTAAAAGGCTTTTCGACGTCATTGATTCTGGTGTTCAGCGAACGCCAGGTTGATGTACTGGGCGAATGGGCAGGCGATGCTGACTGCACCGTTATCGCCTACGCCAGTGTGTTGCCGAAACTTCGCGATCGCCAGCAGCTTACCGCACTGATTCGCAGTGGTGAGCTGGAAGTGCAGGGCGATATTCAGGTGGTGCAAAACTTCGTTGCGCTGGCAGATCTGGCAGAGTTCGACCCTGCGGAACTGCTGGCCCCTTATACCGGTGATATCGCCGCTGAAGGAATCAGCAAAGCCATGCGCGGAGGCGCAAAGTTCCTGCATCACGGCATTAAGCGCCAGCAACGTTATGTGGCGGAAGCCATTACTGAAGAGTGGCGTATGGCACCCGGTCCGCTTGAAGTGGCCTGGTTTGCGGAAGAGACGGCTGCCGTCGAGCGTGCTGTTGATGCCCTGACCAAACGGCTGGAAAAACTGGAGGCTAAATGACGCCAGGTGAAGTACGGCGCCTATATTTCATCATTCGCACTTTTTTAAGCTACGGACTTGATGAACTGATCCCCAAAATGCGTATCACCCTGCCGCTACGGCTATGGCGATACTCATTATTCTGGATGCCAAATCGACATAAAGACAAACTTTTAGGTGAGCGACTACGACTGGCCCTGCAAGAACTGGGGCCGGTTTGGATCAAGTTCGGGCAAATGTTATCAACCCGCCGCGATCTTTTTCCACCGCATATTGCCGATCAGCTGGCGTTATTGCAGGACAAAGTTGCTCCGTTTGATGGCAAGCTGGCGAAGCAGCAGATTGAAGCTGCAATGGGCGGCTTGCCGGTAGAAGCGTGGTTTGACGATTTTGAAATCAAGCCGCTGGCTTCTGCTTCTATCGCCCAGGTTCATACCGCGCGATTGAAATCGAATGGTAAAGAGGTGGTGATTAAAGTCATCCGCCCGGATATTTTGCCGGTCATTAAAGCGGATCTGAAACTTATCTACCGTCTGGCTCGCTGGGTGCCGCGTTTGCTGCCGGATGGTCGCCGTCTGCGCCCAACCGAAGTGGTGCGCGAGTACGAAAAGACCTTGATTGATGAACTGAATTTGCTGCGGGAATCTGCCAACGCCATTCAGCTTCGGCGCAATTTTGAAGACAGCCCGATGCTCTACATCCCGGAAGTTTACCCTGACTATTGTAGTGAAGGGATGATGGTGATGGAGCGCATTTACGGCATTCCGGTGTCTGATGTTGCGGCGCTGGAGAAAAACGGCACTAACATGAAATTGCTGGCGGAACGCGGCGTGCAGGTGTTCTTCACTCAGGTCTTTCGCGACAGCTTTTTCCATGCCGATATGCACCCTGGCAACATCTTCGTAAGCTATGAATACCCGGAAAACCCGAAATATATCGGCATTGATTGCGGGATTGTTGGCTCGCTAAACAAAGAAGATAAACGCTATCTGGCAGAAAACTTTATCGCCTTCTTTAATCGCGACTATCGCAAAGTGGCAGAGCTACACGTCGATTCTGGCTGGGTGCCACCAGATACCAACGTTGAAGAGTTCGAATTTGCCATTCGTACGGTCTGTGAACCTATCTTTGAGAAACCGCTGGCCGAAATTTCGTTTGGACATGTACTGTTAAATCTGTTTAATACGGCGCGTCGCTTCAATATGGAAGTGCAGCCGCAACTGGTGTTACTCCAGAAAACCCTGCTCTATGTCGAAGGGGTAGGACGCCAGCTTTATCCGCAGCTCGATTTATGGAAAACAGCGAAGCCTTTCCTGGAGTCGTGGATTAAAGATCAGGTCGGTATTCCTGCGCTGGTGAGAGCATTTAAAGAAAAAGCGCCGTTCTGGGTCGAAAAAATGCCAGAACTGCCTGAATTGGTTTACGACAGTTTGCGCCAGGGCAAGTATTTACAGCACAGTGTTGATAAGATTGCCCGCGAGCTTCAGTCAAATCATGTACGTCAGGGACAATCGCGTTATTTTCTCGGAATTGGCGCTACGTTAGTATTAAGTGGCACATTCTTGTTGGTCAGCCGACCTGAGTGGGGGCTGATGCCCGGCTGGTTAATGGCAGGTGGTCTGATCGCCTGGTTTGTCGGTTGGCGCAAAACACGCTGATTTTTTCATCGCTCAAGGCGGGCCGTGTAACGTATAATGCGGCTTTGTTTAATCATCATCTACCACAGAGGAACATGTATGGGTGGTATCAGTATTTGGCAGTTATTGATTATTGCCGTCATCGTTGTACTGCTTTTTGGCACCAAAAAGCTCGGCTCCATCGGTTCCGATCTTGGTGCGTCGATCAAAGGCTTTAAAAAAGCAATGAGCGATGATGAACCAAAGCAGGATAAAACCAGTCAGGATGCTGATTTTACTGCGAAAACTATCGCCGATAAGCAGGCGGATACGAATCAGGAACAGGCTAAAACAGAAGACGCGAAGCGCCACGATAAAGAGCAGGTGTAATCCGTGTTTGATATCGGTTTTAGCGAACTGCTATTGGTGTTCATCATCGGCCTCGTCGTTCTGGGGCCGCAACGACTGCCTGTGGCGGTAAAAACGGTAGCGGGCTGGATTCGCGCGTTGCGTTCACTGGCGACAACGGTGCAGAACGAACTGACCCAGGAGTTAAAACTCCAGGAGTTTCAGGACAGTCTGAAAAAGGTTGAAAAGGCGAGCCTCACTAACCTGACGCCCGAACTGAAAGCGTCGATGGATGAACTACGCCAGGCCGCGGAGTCGATGAAGCGTTCCTACGTTGCAAACGATCCTGAAAAGGCGAGCGATGAAGCGCACACCATCCATAACCCGGTGGTGAAAGATAATGAAGCTGCGCATGAGGGCGTAACGCCTGCCGCTGCACAAACGCAGGCCAGTTCGCCGGAACAGAAGCCAGAAACCACGCCAGAGCCGGTGGTAAAACCTGCTGCGGACGCTGAACCGAAAACCGCTGCACCTTCCCCTTCGTCGAGTGATAAACCGTAAACATGTCTGTAGAAGATACTCAACCGCTTATCACGCATCTGATTGAGCTGCGTAAGCGTCTGCTGAACTGCATTATCGCGGTGATCGTGATATTCCTGTGTCTGGTCTATTTCGCCAATGACATCTATCACCTGGTATCCGCGCCATTGATCAAGCAGTTGCCGCAAGGTTCAACGATGATCGCCACCGACGTGGCCTCGCCGTTCTTTACGCCGATCAAGCTGACCTTTATGGTGTCGCTGATTCTGTCAGCGCCGGTGATTCTCTATCAGGTGTGGGCATTTATCGCCCCAGCGCTGTATAAGCATGAACGTCGCCTGGTGGTGCCGCTGCTGGTTTCCAGCTCTCTGCTGTTTTATATCGGCATGGCATTCGCCTACTTTGTGGTCTTTCCGCTGGCATTTGGCTTCCTTGCCAATACCGCGCCGGAAGGGGTGCAGGTATCCACCGACATCGCCAGCTATTTAAGCTTCGTTATGGCGCTGTTTATGGCGTTTGGTGTCTCCTTTGAAGTGCCGGTAGCAATTGTGCTGCTGTGCTGGATGGGGATTACCTCGCCAGAAGACTTACGCAAAAAACGCCCGTATGTGCTGGTTGGTGCATTCGTTGTCGGGATGTTGCTGACGCCGCCGGATGTCTTCTCGCAAACGCTGTTGGCGATCCCGATGTACTGTCTGTTTGAAATCGGTGTCTTCTTCTCACGCTTTTACGTTGGTAAAGGGCGAAATCGGGAAGAGGAAAACGACGCTGAAGCAGAAAGCGAAAAAACTGAAGAATAAATTCAACCGCCCGTCAGGGCGGTTGTCATATGGAGTACAGGATGTTTGATATCGGCGTTAATTTGACCAGTTCGCAATTTGCGAAAGACCGTGATGATGTTGTAGCGCGCGCTTTTGACGCGGGAGTTAATGGGCTACTCATCACCGGCACTAACCTGCGTGAAAGCCAGCAGGCGCAAAAGCTGGCGCGTCAGTATTCGTCCTGTTGGTCAACGGCGGGCGTACATCCTCACGACAGCAGCCAGTGGCAAGCTGCGACTGAAGAAGCGATTATTGAGCTGGCCGCGCAGCCAGAAGTGGTGGCGATTGGTGAATGTGGTCTCGACTTTAACCGCAACTTTTCGACGCCGGAAGAGCAGGAACGCGCTTTTGTTGCCCAGCTACGCATTGCCGCAGATTTAAACATGCCGGTATTTATGCACTGTCGCGATGCCCACGAGCGGTTTATGACATTGCTGGAGCCGTGGCTGGATAAACTGCCTGGTGCGGTTCTTCATTGCTTTACCGGCACACGCGAAGAGATGCAGGCGTGCGTGGCGCGTGGAATTTATATCGGCATTACCGGTTGGGTTTGCGATGAACGACGCGGGCTGGAGCTGCGGGAATTGTTGCCGTTGATTCCGGCGGAGAAATTGCTGATCGAAACTGATGCGCCGTATCTGCTCCCGCGCGATCTCACGCCAAAGCCATCATCCCGGCGCAACGAGCCAGCCCATCTGCCCCATATTTTGCAACGTATTGCGCACTGGCGTGGAGAAGATGCCGCATGGCTGGCTGCCACCACGGATGCCAATGTCAAAACACTGTTTGGGATTGCGTTTTAGAGTTTGCGGAACTCGGTGTTCTTCACACTGTGCTTAATCTCTTTATTAATAAGATTAAGCAATAGCATGGAGCGAGCCTCACCATCGGGTTCGGTGAAAATGGCCTGAAAGCCTTCGAACGCGCCTTCGGTAATAATCACCTTATCACCCGGATAAGGGGTTGCCGGATCGACAATGTCTTTCGGTTTATATACCGATAGCTGATGAATCACCGCCGATGGGACTATCGCTGGCGACGCGCCAAAGCGCACGAAGTGGCTGACACCGCGGGTCGCGTTGATAGTCGTGGTATGAATCACTTCTGGATCAAATTCGACAAACAGGTAGTTGGGAAACAATGGCTCACTGACTGCAGTACGTTTTCCACGCACGATTTTTTCCAGGGTGATCATCGGTGCCAGGCAATTCACAGCCTGTCTTTCGAGGTGTTCCTGGGCACGTTGAAGTTGCCCGCGCTTGCAGTACAGTAAATACCAGGATTGCATAATGACTCTTATCCGTTTAATCGGGGCGCAAGGATAGCAAAAGCTTTACGCTAAGTTAATTATATTCCCCGGTTTGCGTTATACCGTCAGAGTTCACGCTAATTTAACAAATTTACAGCATCGCAAAGATGAACGCCGTATAATGGGCGTAGATTAAGAGGCTACAATGGACGCCATGAAATATAACGATTTACGCGACTTCTTGACGCTGCTTGAACAGCAGGGTGAGCTAAAACGTATCACGCTCCCGGTGGATCCGCATCTGGAAATCACTGAAATTGCTGACCGCACTTTGCGTGCCGGTGGGCCTGCGCTGTTGTTCGAAAACCCTAAAGGCTACTCAATGCCGGTGCTGTGCAACCTGTTCGGTACGCCAAAGCGCGTGGCGATGGGCATGGGGCAGGAAGATGTTTCGGCGCTGCGTGAAGTTGGTAAATTATTGGCGTTTCTGAAAGAGCCGGAGCCGCCAAAAGGTTTCCGCGACCTGTTTGATAAACTGCCGCAGTTTAAGCAAGTATTGAACATGCCGACAAAGCGGCTGCGTGGTGCGCCCTGCCAACAAAAAATCGTCTCTGGCGATGACGTCGATCTCAATCGCATTCCCATTATGACCTGCTGGCCGGAAGATGCCGCGCCGCTGATTACCTGGGGGCTGACAGTGACGCGCGGCCCGCATAAAGAGCGGCAGAATCTGGGCATTTATCGCCAGCAGCTGATTGGTAAAAACAAACTGATTATGCGCTGGCTGTCGCATCGCGGCGGCGCGCTGGATTATCAGGAGTGGTGTGCGGCGCATCCGGGCGAACGTTTCCCGGTTTCTGTGGCGCTGGGTGCCGATCCCGCCACGATTCTCGGTGCAGTCACCCCCGTTCCGGATACACTTTCAGAGTATGCGTTTGCCGGATTGCTGCGCGGTACCAAGACCGAAGTGGTGAAGTGTATCTCCAATGACCTTGAAGTGCCCGCCAGTGCGGAGATTGTGCTGGAAGGGTATAT
Organism: Escherichia sp. KCJ4928; assembly: GCF_004352695.1. Taxonomy (NCBI): domain Bacteria; kingdom Pseudomonadati; phylum Pseudomonadota; class Gammaproteobacteria; order Enterobacterales; family Enterobacteriaceae; genus Escherichia; species Escherichia sp. KCJ4928. The sequence goes on along the minus strand of NZ_SJWV01000043.1, from coordinate 5,037 downwards.
CGAACAAGGTGAAACGGCGCCGGAAGGGCCGTATGGCGACCACACCGGTTACTATAACGAAGTCGATAGTTTCCCGGTATTTACCGTGACGCATATTACCCAGCGTGAAGATGCGATTTACCACTCCACCTATACTGGTCGTCCGCCGGATGAACCCGCGGTGCTGGGTGTCGCACTGAACGAAGTGTTTGTGCCGATTCTGCAAAAACAGTTCCCGGAAATTGTCGATTTTTACCTGCCGCCGGAAGGCTGTTCTTATCGTCTGGCGGTAGTGACGATCAAAAAACAGTACGCCGGACACGCGAAGCGCGTCATGATGGGCGTCTGGTCGTTCTTACGCCAGTTTATGTACACTAAATTTGTGATCGTTTGCGATGATGACGTCAACGCACGCGACTGGAACGATGTGATTTGGGCGATTACCACCCGTATGGACCCGGCGCGGGATACTGTTCTGGTAGAAAATACGCCTATTGATTATCTGGATTTTGCCTCGCCTGTCTCCGGGCTGGGTTCAAAAATGGGGCTGGATGCCACGAATAAATGGCCGGGGGAAACCCAGCGTGAATGGGGACGTCCCATCAAAAAAGATCCAGATGTTGTCGCGCATATTGACGCCATCTGGGATGAACTGGCTATTTTTAACAACGGTAAAAGCGCCTGATGCGCGTTTGTTTTGCCCTATTTATCGATCCGACAGAGAAAGCGCATGACAACCTTAAGCTGTAAAGTGACCTCGGTAGAAGCTATCACGGATACCGTATATCGTGTCCGCATCGTGCCAGATGCGGCCTTTTCTTTTCGCGCTGGTCAGTATTTGATGGTAGTGATGGATGAGCGCGACAAACGTCCGTTCTCAATGGCTTCGACGCCGGATGAAAAAGGGTTTATCGAGCTGCATATTGGCGCTTCTGAAATCAACCTTTACGCGAAAGCAGTCATGGACCGCATCCTCAAAGATCATCAAATCGTGGTCGATATTCCCCACGGAGAAGCGTGGCTGCGCGATGATGAAGAGCGTCCGATGATTTTGATTGCGGGCGGCACCGGGTTCTCTTATGCCCGCTCGATTTTGCTGACAGCGTTGGCGCGTAACCCAAACCGTGATATCACCATTTACTGGGGCGGGCGTGAAGAGCAGCATCTGTATGATCTCTGCGAGCTTGAGGCGCTTTCGTTGAAGCATCCTGGTCTGCAAGTGGTGCCGGTGGTTGAACAACCGGAAGCGGGCTGGCGTGGGCGTACTGGCACCGTGTTAACGGCGGTATTGCAGGATCACGGTACGCTGGCAGAGCATGATATCTATATTGCCGGACGTTTTGAGATGGCGAAAATTGCCCGCGATCTGTTTTGCAGTGAGCGTAATGCGCGGGAAGATCGCCTGTTTGGCGATGCGTTTGCATTTATCTGAGATATAAAAAAACCCGCCCCTGACAGGCGGGAAGAACGGCAACTAAAACTTTATTCAGTGGCATTTAGATCTATGTCGCATCCGGCATTCGGCACACGATGCCTGATGCGACGCTGGCGCGTCTTATCAGGCCTACATTGGTGCCGGATCGGTAGACCGGATAAGGCGTTCACGCCGCATCCGGCAAGTGGTTAAACCCGCTCAAACACCGTCGCAATACCCTGACCCAGACCGATACACATCGTCGCCAGACCAAACTGGACGTCTTTGCGCTCCATCAGATTTAGCAGCGTGGTGCTGATACGCGCACCGGAACAGCCCAGCGGATGACCCAGCGCGATCGCGCCACCGTTGAGGTTGATCTTCTCGTCAATCTGCTCCATTAGCCCCAGATCTTTAATACATGGCAGGATCTGCGCGGCAAAGGCTTCATTCATTTCAAACACGCCGATATCACTGACAGAAAGCCCCGCTTTTTTCAGCGCCAGCTTCGAGGCCGGAACCGGGCCGTAACCCATAATCGATGGGTCACAACCAACGACCGCCATCGAACGCACGCGGGCGCGCGGCTTAAGACCTAATTCATGGGCGCGGCTTTCACTCATCACCAGTATGGCAGCTGCGCCATCGGAAAGCGCAGAAGATGTACCCGCCGTTACCGTACCGCTTACTGGATCAAACGCCGGACGCAGCGTGGCTAGGGCTTCCACGGTGGTTTCCGGGCGAATCACTTCGTCGTAATTAAACTGCTTCAGGACGCCGTCGGCATCGTGACCACCGGTCGGGATAATTTCATTTTTAAATGCACCCGACTGCGTGGCGGCCCAGGCGCGGGCGTGTGACCGCGCGGCAAAGGCATCCTGCATTTCACGGCTGATACCGTGCATACGCGCCAGCATTTCTGCCGTTAAGCCCATCATGCCCGCCGCTTTGGCGACATTGCGGCTCAGGCCGGGGTGAAAATCGACGCCGTGGCTCATTGGCACATGGCCCATATGCTCCACGCCGCCGACAAGACATGCCTGCGCATCGCCAGTCATGATCATTCGTGCTGCGTCATGCAATGCCTGCATGGATGAACCACACAAGCGATTGACGGTCACCGCCGGGACAGAGTGTGGTACTTCTGCCAGCAGCGCCGCGTTACGGGCGATATTAAAACCCTGCTCCAGCGTCTGCTGCACACAACCCCAGTAAATATCGTCGAGGGCCGCCGCTTCCAGCGCCGGGTTACGCGCCAGCAGGCTACGCATTAAATGAGCGGAGAGATCTTCTGCACGCACGTTACGAAAAGCACCGCCCTTCGAACGGCCCATCGGGGTGCGAATTGCATCGACAATGACAACCTGTTCCATTGTGACTCCTTAAGCCGTTTTCAGGTCACCAACCGGACGGGCTGGCTCAACCGGGGGATAGTACGGTTCGTTATGACGCGCTTTATTACGCAGACCTTCCGGCACTTCATACAGCGGGCCGAGGTGCTGATATTGCTGTGCCATATCGAGGTATTTTGCGCTACCGAGGGTGTCCAGCCAGCGGAACGCGCCGCCGTGGAACGGAGGGAAGCCCAGGCCGTAGACCAGCGCCATATCCGCTTCTGCCGGAGTGGCGATAATGCTTTCTTCCAGACAGCGCACCACTTCGTTGACCATCGGGATCATCATGCGGGCGATAATCTCTTCTTCGCTGAAATCGCGCTTCGGCTGGCTCACTTCTGCCAGCAGGTCGTCAACGACGGCGTCTTCTTCTTTCTTCGGCTTACCTTTGCTGTCTTCTTTATAACGCCAGAAACCGAGGCCGTTCTTCTGACCAAAGCGGTTGGCATCAAACAGCGCGTCGATGGTATCGCGATAATCTTTCTGCATCCGCTGCGGGAAGCCTGCTGCCATGACAGCCTGGGCATGATGCGCGGTGTCAATGCCCACGACATCCAGCAGATATGCCGGACCCATCGGCCAGCCAAACTGTTTTTCCATTACTTTGTCGATCTTGCGGAAATCCGCGCCGTCGCGCAGCAACAGGCTGAAACCGGCGAAATACGGGAACAGCACGCGGTTGACGAAGAAGCCGGGGCAGTCGTTAACCACAATCGGCGTTTTGCCCATCTTGCTCGCCCAGGCGACGACTTTCGCGATGGTTTCGTCGGAGCTTTTCTCGCCGCGAATTATTTCTACCAACGGCATTCGGTGGACCGGGTTAAAGAAGTGCATCCCGCAGAAGTTTTCTGGACGTTCCAGCGCGTTGGCCAGTTCGCTGATAGGAATGGTTGAAGTGTTAGACGCCAGCACGGTATTCGGGCGTACTTTCTGCTCGGTTTCTGCCAGTACGGCTTTTTTCACTTTTGGGTTTTCGACAACCGCTTCTACCACAACATCCACGCGGTCAAACCCGGCGTAGTCGAGCGTTGGGTGGATTGTGGAGATCACGCCAGCCAGTTTCAGACCATCGATCTTGCCGCGCTCAAGCTGCTTGTTCAGCAGTTTCGCGGCTTCGGTCATGCCGAGGGTTAACGACTTGTCGTTGATATCTTTCATGACAACCGGCACGCCTTTCCACGCAGACTGGTAAGCGATGCCGCCGCCCATAATGCCTGCACCCAGCACCGCGGCCTGTTTCGGGGTTTCAACGTCTTTGGTGAGTTTCTTCGCTTTGCCTTTTACATATTGATCGTTAAGGAAAATGCCGACCAGTGCGCGGGCTTCGTTGGTATGCGCCAGCGGGACAAAACTTTTGTTTTCCAGGTTTAAGGCTTCTTCACGACCAAAACGGGCCGCAGCTTCAATGGTTTTTACTGCGGTGATGGGGGCCGGATAATGTTTCCCCGCTGTTTGTGCGACCATCCCTTTAGCGATGGTGAAGCTCATGGTGGCTTCAATCTTGCTCAGTTTTAGTGGTTCCAGCTTCGGCTGACGTTTTGCTTTCCAGTCGAGGTCGCCGTTAATGGCCTGGCGTAAAACCGCCTTTGCGCCTTCAACCAGTTTTTCTGCTTTGACTACGCCATCCACCAGACCGATTTTCAGCGCCTGATCCGCGCCGACATCTTTACCGGCGGCAATGATTTCCAGCGCACTGTCAGCGCCCAGCATACGTGGCATACGTACAGAACCGCCAAAGCCCGGCATGATGCCCAGTTTGGTTTCCGGCAGACCGATGCGCAGATCCGGCGTCGCCAGACGATAATCGGTCGCCAGCACGCATTCGCAGCCACCGCCCAGCGCATAGCCGTTGACGGCAGCAATGGTCGGCACCGGCAGATCTTCCAGGCGATTAAACACGCTATTGGCAAAGTGCAGCCACTGACTTAACTGTTCTTCAGGAACGAGGAACAGGGACAAAAATTCGGTGATATCAGCACCGACGATAAAGGCTGCTTTGTTCGAACGCAGCAGCAGCCCTTTTAGATCTGATTGCTGTTCCAGCACGCCGATGGCCTCGCCGAGGCTGGCGACGGTCGCAGTGTCGAGTTTATTAACTGAACCTGGGGCATCAAATACCAGTTCGGCAATGCCATCTTCCAGCCAGTCAAGGTACAGGGTGTCGCCTTTGTAAAGCATGTCAGTCTCCTGAATCCGCAAGGTGATCTGGTCGTACCAGATGCATCGAAGTGTGTATTTTGTGTTAAAAAT
>NZ_SJWV01000439.1:0-1048 GCF_004352695.1 Escherichia sp. KCJ4928 | reverse complement strand
ACCACGGGCACCATGCAGATGCTGGGGAGTGCACCACAGCAGAACGCTCAGGCGCAACCGCAGCCTCAGCAGAATGGGCAGCCACAGAGTGCTGACGCGACGAAAAAAGGTGGCGCGAAAAAGAAAGGCCGTGGACGTAAGGCCGCGCAGCCCGAGCCTCAGCCGCAACCGCCGGAGGGGGAGGATTACGGGTATTCAGACGATATCCCGTTCTGACTGGCCTGAATGTGATAACCGCCCCGCCCTGCGCGGGGCATCACCGGAGAGATGAGGATGAGCGAATATTTCAGAATACTTCAGGGACTGCCGGACGGCTCCTTTACCCGCGAACAGGCGGAAGCCGTTGCCGCACAGTACCGGAACGTCTTTATCGAGGATGATCAGGGAACGCATTTTCGCCTGGTTGTCCGTCAGGATGGCACGTTGATCTGGCGCTCCTGGAATTTTGAGGACTGTGCCGGGTACTGGATGAACCGGTACATCAGGGATTTCGGCATTCTTGAGTAAGAGAGGTGCCGGACGGGTAGGCGTCCGGCAGACATACAACCACCCCGGTCAAAGGAGAAATATATGTCAGTTACAGAGTCTAAGGCAAAAACAGAGCGCAAATCCAGCCGTAAACCTGCAAAAACGCAGGAAACTGTCCTGTCTGCCCTGCTGGCGCAGACAGAGGAAGTGAGCGTGCCGCTGGCCTCACTGATTAAATCACCACTGAATGTGCGCACGGTGCCGTATTCTGCGGAGTCCGTCAGCGAACTGGCTGAGTCCATTAAGGGCGTTGGCCTGTTGCAGAATCTGGTCGTGCATACCCTGCCTGGTGAGCGCTACGGTGTCGCCGCAGGTGGTCGCAGACTGGCAGCACTCAACATGCTGGCAGAGCGTGGAATCATTCCGGCTGACTGGCCTGTCCGCGTGAAAATTATTCCGCAGGAGCTGGCGACTGCCGCATCAATGACTGAAAACGGTCATCGTCGGGATATGCACCCTGCCGAACAGATTGCCGGATTCCGTGCAATGGCGCAGGAAGGCAAAACACCTGCACAAATCG
>NZ_SJWV01000438.1:0-1058 GCF_004352695.1 Escherichia sp. KCJ4928 | reverse complement strand
GGAATGTTATGTCAATTGACTTTACCCCAGGTATAATAAATACATATCACGGCGATATTTATAACTGCACAACAAATACCGATAATGTTAAAACGCCAGACACATCGAAGTGGCCTTGTGATAATTGGGAAGAACAACAACCCATTAATTCCACATTCTCTGGAGAAGGATACAACCCTGAACAATTTGATTTAGCGCAACAACAACTCCAACAAATTAATGCATGCCACACGAACACCACATATACAAATGCAGACTACTCAAAAGTTGTGGTTCAACTTGTAAGTCTTATTAATAACATTGAAACGATAAGTTCGACACCACTTACGCAACAGACACAATCAATACTTAATCAGATTCATAACATTAGATACGAAAAGGATAAGGATTCTGTATGTCAAATCATTGTTGTCGTTAATCCAGAACCCAACAATCCAATCATAACTAAAATTCTCGTAGAAGAAGGAATACCCGAAATATTCAGTGTCCAAACCGTTTCTTCCGATAATAAAAATTTTGCTGGGCAACGAGCTGACTTACCAACTGATATAAGAGACATTCAAAGCTTGTACTTAAAAATGGCGAAGCTGTATATTGAGCACAGTGAAAATGAAAATAGGATGGAAGCCCTTGCTGGATGCGACTTTATTGATTTCAACATGACAGGGCAAGATATGTCTAGGCTAGTCCTAACCTTATCAAATTTTTATTTTGAAGATCTACTTAATATAAATTTCACTGACGCAAATTTATTTAACACTATTTTTTCACACAAGGAAAATCCCATCCCCAAACTACATAAATATGAACAACATCTTGACAAACAAATCAATGGCTTGTTTTCTACATTGTTAACTATTAATGACAACTCTTTACGCGCGAAAGCGGAAATTGCTTCGAGAATAATTGATTTCTTAGAGGCAAAGGTAGTGAATCTTTCATTTGATGACATATTAAAATATAAGCAAGAGTTCAAAAAAATATGTTATAAACAACTTCAAGAGTTTACAACACCCTCTCTATACAATAAAATTCAAAAATGGGCAACAATGTCTAAA
>NZ_SJWV01000437.1:0-1059 GCF_004352695.1 Escherichia sp. KCJ4928 | reverse complement strand
GAACTCATCCTTTATCTAAGTTAAAAAAAATATTTAGCCTCATGAATATCAATGTGAATATTTCTGAGAAACTCAACAAAGATGCACTTGGCAAGATAATAAAAGATGGAATACGCTCCATCAGCCTAAGTATTGAAACAACAAAAGAAGATCTAGAAGAGGCAAAAGCAACATCATTAGGTATCACTGGAAAAGCTAAAGAAGCTTTGTCAAGATTATTTGAGAAAGAGCAAGATGATGACAACTCTTTCTATGGGCTTCTGACTCTTGACAAGAGACATAACCCAAAACTCTTAAATATTGCGAACAAAAATCCAAGCCTGATCATTGATGAATTATCGGAAGAGTTCTTCATCACAACATCAAAAGGCCAAGCGATCAAAAGCTCTGAAATCAAAACAAAAAAAGATTATTACACAAGAAAGTATGGCTCTACCACCATAAAAGCGGAACACGCTAAGGAAATTCTTGAGCACTTCAAGGATTTCATACTATAATGGAGGGTTGTACGTATAACCAAAGGGGGAGGTGTGAATGAGAGGTAAAGATTGGAGTTATATTTTTTCCATAATCTTTTTTATCTGCCTTTCTCTTGTATTAACTTATTATTTACATGATAAGGTTAGATATAACAAAGAGTTGCTTGGACTTGTGGCAAATATATTTTCAATATTAACAGGGTTTCTGTTACTTGTTATAACCACAAGTGGAGACGTAGCATCGTTTACAGAAGGTAAATCAAGATCAGAAAAGTATGCAACTAAGAGGAAATTCGAAATTCGGTTTTCTCGTTACATGATGCTTTTTTACCTCTATCTTACAGTCTTGTGCTTAATATTCTTCTACTACATGCTGCTGCCACCAGGAGACACCAGTAAAATCTTAGCAAGCAAGCCGCCTGTGACCAACCTGAGTCTGGCACTTGAGTTTATTATATGCTGGCTAAGCATAATTTCATTTGGATGCTCTTTTTTCATACCAATAAAGCTGAAACAGATTTATAACGAAAAACTCAAGCAACAATAACCCGGCCTCAGCGCCGGGTTTTCTTTGCCTCAC
>NZ_SJWV01000436.1:0-1070 GCF_004352695.1 Escherichia sp. KCJ4928 | reverse complement strand
AATATATAAATGATAAATAAGTCGGCATTATCATTTTTCACCTTATTTTCATGACATTGATCACTTTAGGGTGACGATTTTGTTTAACAAATAACTCTTCGACATCAAAATTGTTAATAGTTGCGATGAGGATTATTTCGGTGATATATAAAAACAACCGTGATAACACCAGGGTTGACAACTATTTGCGCAATAATGCCTTTCCTTCAATGATCCAGGCGTTCACTGCCAGCAACCCATTCAGCCGCATACTGACAGTGAGAAACTGAAAGATTATTGCTGATCCCTGTGGTTGACGAGTCTTTCTCTTAATCGATTAACCAGATTGATCGCCAGCCAAACAAGGGCATTAAGCAAATTTATCGTCACAAGCACTTCTCCCAGCCCGGTACTGGGTTTTGCAATAAGGATGACCAGGAGGGTGATCAGCATAAATGCAATGGAAAAGATGATATAGAGAGTGAAATAATCCAGATTATTACTATTGTTCATGCTACAATGGCAATCCTGTCAAAACTTTCAAACAATTATAGCAAACAAAATAATGAACAATAGTAACAAGAGGCAACGAGCTAATTAGCTGTCTATAATTACACCGCACTATGGCCTTACTGATCAATTTTCACTCAACCACAACCTTCACCTTCGGTTTAGAAAGGATAATTTTGACCAGGTCGATGTATGTAACAGGTTTATAGAAATAATAACCCTGCTGAAATGTGATATTATTTTGGTTCAGATAGTCAAGTTGTTCTTTCGTTTCGACACCTTCAGCGACGATACTGATCGAAAGTTTACGCGCCAGATCCAATACACAATCCAGAATTCGGGTTGATTCTGGGTCTGCGTTTACGCGGCCAACGAAACTGTGATCAATTTTGATATAATCAATATGCAGGTCATGAAGATAAGAAAGCCCTGAGTAGCCAGTACCGAAATCATCCAGCGCGATGACAAAACCATTTTCATGCAGAATGTTCAACCGCTGAACCAGACTTTCATCAACATTCAATGGCTCACGCTCGGTGACTTCCAGAACAAGGTTTAAATCGCGGCGGGTAAAATTGTCA
>NZ_SJWV01000435.1:0-1076 GCF_004352695.1 Escherichia sp. KCJ4928 | reverse complement strand
TATTATAGGTTTTTATATCTATTTACCCTTTGTCGTAGTGGATCTGGTTATATCCAGCGTTCTGTTAACGTTAGGTATGATGATGATGAGTCCGGTAACCATATCTACACCGATAAAATTAATTTTGTTTGTCGCGATGGACGGTTGGACAATGTTATCAAAAGGGCTCATTTTACAATATTTTGACCTATCCATTAATCCCTGAGGAAAAAATATGGACGATATTGTTTTTGCGGGGAATAGGGCGCTGTATCTGATTTTAGTTATGTCTGCAGGACCTATTGCAGTTGCGACATTTGTTGGTTTATTGGTAGGGCTTTTTCAAACGGTAACGCAGTTGCAAGAACAGACGTTGCCATTTGGCGTGAAATTATTGTGCGTAAGTATTTGCTTTTTTTTAATGAGCGGGTGGTATGGTGAAAAATTATATTCATTTGGTATCGAAATGCTGAATTTAGCATTCGCGAGAGGATAGCATGGGGGAGGCGATACTCTATCAGTTGCATAGTCTGCTGGCTGCTACAGCGCTCGGTTTTTGCCGATTGGCACCAACTTTCTATTTGTTACCATTTTTCGCCAGTGGGAATATACCAACAGTAGTTCGTCACCCAATAATAATAGTGGTATCATGTGCATTAGTTCAGCATTACCACTATGAATTATTGAACTTAAATGAAATCGATATTGCTTTGTTCGCTGCCAGAGAAATTATCATAGGGCTGTTTATTGCATGCTTATTAGCATCCCCGTTTTGGATTTTCCTTGCTATAGGTAGCTTTATCGATAACCAACGCGGTGCAACATTAAGTAGTACTTTGGATCCGGCTACAGGTGTCGATACCTCGGAATTAGCAAGATTATTTAACCTTTTCTCTGCTGCGGTTTATCTTACTAAAGGTGGAATGAACTTTATTCTGGAAACTCTTTGGCAAAGTTATAATTTATGGCCTTCAGGCAATTTTAATTTTCCTAAATTAGAGCCTTTATTCTCATATATTAATAACATAATGACTCATACTATCGTTTACGCAAGCCCCGTGATTGCCGTTATGCTGGGCGGTGAGGCTGTCCTGGGA
>NZ_SJWV01000434.1:0-1094 GCF_004352695.1 Escherichia sp. KCJ4928 | reverse complement strand
GCGATGCCACTCTCTTCCAGGGCGAGATCCACAAGGGGCTCTGTTCCTGCACGGTACAGTCTGGGGTTGTTTTCGCCATACTCCCTGAAGGCCAGATCCACCAGGTTGCTTATGATTTGCCGGGTGTCACCGGGATTACAGGGCTGACCGGTGCCGGTATCCACGCACAGTGCGCAGAGTACAGATACCATGAAGTTCTTTTCCGGGGTGGCGGGTTTTTTAGCACCGTACATCACATCAAACAGGTTACGGGTGTGTTCCGGATCATTGCTCAGAATGATCCCCACGGCTTCGTCCTTTCTCTGCTCCGGCAGGCTGTCACGGATAAGCTGTACCAGTCCCTGTGCACTGAATCCCTTGTCGATATAGGCAATGAAAGGCAGGTTCTTCTGGGCTGAGGCTATCTGGATCTCCGACAGTGCGTTGATGAGTACCGATTTGCCCAGACCGGGTGCGCCGGGCGTCAGTTCCGTGTGCTTGTTCTGTTGTGACGATGCCAGCGCGACCTCCCATGCAGAGCCGTCTTCGGTGTGCATCATCAGATTTCCCTGTCCCCGCCAGACAGAGCCGGCCCTGTTCAGGGGAAACAGGGAAAGGGCGTGTGAAAGGGGCGGGTAAAGGGGGACTGGACCGGAACCGTGGGAGGCCGCCAGAACCGTGTTCACCCAGGCACGTCTCGGATCACCGAAGGTGGTGGTGGTGCCGCATACTCCCCAGCCTTCCAGCGCAGATTTCAGGAGAGCCTGGTTGCGGGTACAGACTTCCCGGCTGTTTCCCCATGTGGTGGCAACAATGGTCATGATACAGACCGGATCATGTTTGTTGATGTCATTCAGCATCATCACCGAGTCATACATGGGCCGGAGAGGGGAAATAAAGCTGCTGTAGGTCAGCAGGGTTTTCTTGACCCCAAGCGCCTTCATGCCGCCGGGCATCAGATCCATCCGGATACGCCAGGGGATTGCGCGGGGCACATCCCTGACCAGCTGGTTGAATGTCCGCAGATTCTGGGGTGGCAGGGTAATGGCGACCATACCGTGCCAGAGGTCACCGGCCTTTATCAGGCTGCCGTGTGTTTCAGGCTGTGTGGTGAA
>NZ_SJWV01000433.1:0-1103 GCF_004352695.1 Escherichia sp. KCJ4928 | reverse complement strand
GGATATCAGCGAAATACATGCAAACACCGCATGAAAGGAGAGGACGGCTTCAGGATCGGCTTTCACGCCCTGCTGCCAGGCGCCGGAAAAGGGCTCAGCCACCGCCTGAAACAGGCTGGTCCAGCCCGCCTCTCTTACGTCACGTCCTGATTTCTGGTTTTTTCGGGTTCGCCGTAAAAGGTTCCACATTCGCCATGCTCCGCATCACGTTTCTTTTTCTGACCTGCCGGACGTCGCACCGTGATGTACTCCGCCTTTCCCAGGCGAACCAGCACCTCCGCACACGGCTGTGCCACATCACGGATATCCCCGGCCCGGGCATCATGCGTGCCCTGCAGATATCGGATCTTTGCCATAACCTGTTACGGGAGGCGCACGCCTCCCGTCCTCCTTATCAGACTCAGCCGCCGGACGCACTGCCATAGTTCACTCCGGTGATCACCGCCACCGCCGCGGTACGGCGACGACGCCAGTTGATCCAGCGCTCCGCACGGATGGCCACGCTGCCTGTCTGGAACATGGAAACCAGCTCCACCGGCGACGGCGTGGTACTGTCGCCGGTCGGCTCAGACTGCATTTCCAGTGATGCCTCGCGGGACATATCCACTGCCACGCCGCCGTCATCCGCCAGATAAATATCCGGGGCATTCACCAGCACCAGCTGGTCACCCACGTACTGGGAGACAATCACCGGCAGCCCCTGAAAGGAGCCACCCAGCAGGGTCATGTCCGGGTATTCTTTCTGACCCAGCGCATTTTTACGCATGGACAGCGCCAGGGCATTGGTGCTGGACATCAGCCAGACCGCACCGGTGGGCTGCAGGTTTGCTGCCACAAACTGTCCAAACGCCGCCTCTGCATCCGCATCCGGGTTACCGCTTGATGCCGTGCCCTTCACATCATGGGTGATGGACGCCGGGGAGACATCTGCCACCGCCGCTTTTTTCGGGTCCACAAAGTCTGTATCCAGACGCGCCACCACCGCTTCCGCCAGCGCATTACGGACCAGTGCATCAGCAGCCGGACTGGAAAAACGGATCAATTCTTCCGTCAGTACCGCAATGGCCGACACCTTCGCATGACTGAAGGTGATGGATTCAAAA
>NZ_SJWV01000432.1:0-1105 GCF_004352695.1 Escherichia sp. KCJ4928 | reverse complement strand
CGAAACAGCTGTTGTCCCGCCATCCTGGCGATTCCTGAAAGTCATTTGTCTAAAAAATAGTCTTAACGTGGTTTATTTTCCGAATTCCAAGCGGCCCCCATGAGCAACTGACCCGGTTTGCGGAACGACGCATCCGGGAATGCAATCTGGACAGCCAGGGCGCGATTTATCTCTGCGAGTCAGCCAAAGCCGGAGCCGTGCTGATCTTCTGGCATGAACTGGCCATAAATGGCTATGCCTCAATGAATGCCATAAAGAGACAGGAGCTCATTGACGCCGACTTTCAGCGCCTCAGAAAGCTCATCTGGCCGGAGGATGACAGGTAATGACCCAGAGCCGCCGACCGTCGCCACTGCAGCGGAGAGTGCTGATTGTGCTGGCTGCCCTTGATGAAAAACGGCCGGGCCCCGTGCTGACACGGGACCTGGAACGGGTGCTGGAGCGAAGCGGGGAAGCCCCGGTCTACGGGCCAAACCTGCGCGCCTCCTGCCGTCGCCTGGAGGATGCCGGCTGGCTGCGCACCCTGCGCGCCCCGAATCTGCAGCTGGCTGTCGAGCTGACGGACGCCGGCCGGGCCGTGGCACAGCCTCTGCTGCTGGCAGAACAGGACCGCCTCCGGGCAGAACAGCGTGCGGCAGAAGTCGTCGTACTGCCGCTGGTCCCGGCCGCAGGTCTGCCCGCAGACGGCACTTCTGCCACTGATCTGGCGGTGGAGCTGAACGGCATGACGTATCAGGCCTGCCGTGGGGATTTTGTGGTACGTCTCGACGGCAGCACCTGTCTGCAGTTATGGAACAGAGAAGGCAAGGTGGTACGCCGGGAGGGCGATCCGCTGGAAGTGGCGCAGTGGCTGCAGGCCTGTCATGATGCCGGAATAAAAGTTCGTGTACAGGTTAATGAAAGTATCACCCCGTAAAAACATGCCTGTGCACGATTTACACATCATCCCATGGTGGCAGCCGGTTAACTTTCCTGCGCCACCAGTGGAAAGAGGCCATGAGCAGTCCGAACAAAAAACCACCCGTGATACTTATAATAATGGCCTCACCTGCCACCATTCCTGACGGCCCCCAGTAGATAAACCACATTGCACATCCCCAGGAAA
>NZ_SJWV01000431.1:0-1117 GCF_004352695.1 Escherichia sp. KCJ4928 | reverse complement strand
ATCTAATGGAAAACTATCAGGCTTTATCATTGATGAAGATGATACAGGCCCTTCATCTTCTGTTTATAGAACCCGATTTGGTGGTCTTTTAAGAGCATATACTTTGATTGGTTATAAGCCAGAACATGATTACAGCTATCTCAAAATAAATGAAGCACTAAGATCATTTTACTCAGAGATAATTGAGGATTTTAAGGGTGAAATTTTAAAAAGTAACTGTCATATAGACGAGTATAAATATGCCCCAATGCTTTACATCAATGATGAGTTTTTAATTTCCGTCCTTGTTACTAAATGCATACATATGAAATCAGGTAAACTTAGATGGAAAGTCCGGTTTGATAACTCACAGAAAGCAGACATAACAATTGTTATACGAATGAATTCACAAAATATTTCACCTCTTGATTTTTATATCATACCAAAGATTGAAAACGAATATAATAAAATGTGCATGACGGAAACAAACAACATTCGATTAGATCTCTATAGATTTGATAATCTTGATAAACTTCTACAAATTATTACTCGCATGAAAGTGAGGGGAACTATATGCTGCCTGAAAAAAATGAATTCCCAATAATTCAAATTGAGATTGCAAAAATAAAATTTCTTAACCCACGAACAAGAAATAAGGTAGTGCATGAAGAAATAAAGGAAAGCATAAAAAAAAGAGGATTAAGCAAGCCTATAAGCGTAAGAGCTATTGATGAAGGCGATTTCAAATATGCTTTAATTTGTGGTCAAGGGAGAATAGAGGCTCTCGTTGCATTAGGTGAAACTATTATTCCAGCAATTATAAGAGATGTATCAGAAGAAGATGCTTACGTTATGAGTTTAGTTGAAAACATTGCAAGGAGAAGACCACGTTCTAATGAGTTATTACAGGTGATTAAAGACATGAAAATCAGAGGACTTTCAGACTCCGAAATAAGTGAGATTACTGGATATTCATCGAACTGGGTGAGCAGTATTAATATGCTACTTGATAAGGGAGAGCATAAACTTCTCTCAGCAGTCGAACGGGGTAATTTGCCTCTGTATCTCGCAGTGCAATTTGCAAGATGTGAAACTGAGGAAGCACAAGATATTCTTACCGAAGCATATGATAAAAAAT
>NZ_SJWV01000430.1:0-1119 GCF_004352695.1 Escherichia sp. KCJ4928 | reverse complement strand
TCTTTAACAATCTCAGGTTAAAAACTTTCCTGTTTTCAACGGGGCTCTCCCGCTGAATATTCGCGCGTTAATTAAAATCAGGAATGAAAATGAAAAAGAGCACTCTGGCATTAGTGGTGATGGGCATTGTGGCATCTGCATCTGTACAGGCTGCAGAAATATATAATAAAGACGGTAATAAACTGGATGTCTATGGCAAAGTTAAAGCCATGCATTATATGAGTGATAACGCCAGTAAAGATGGCGACCAGAGTTATATCCGTTTTGGTTTTAAAGGTGAAACACAAATTAACGATCAACTGACTGGTTATGGTCGGTGGGAAGCGGAGTTTGCCGGAAATAAAGCGGAGAGTGATACCGCACAGCAAAAAACGCGTCTCGCTTTTGCCGGGTTGAAATATAAAGATTTGGGTTCTTTCGATTATGGTCGTAACCTGGGCGCGTTGTATGACGTGGAAGCCTGGACCGATATGTTCCCGGAATTTGGTGGCGATTCCTCGGCGCAGACCGACAACTTTATGACCAAACGCGCCAGCGGTCTGGCGACGTATCGGAACACCGACTTCTTCGGCGTTATCGATGGCCTGAACTTAACCCTGCAATATCAAGGGAAAAACGAAAACCGCGACGTTAAAAAGCAAAACGGCGATGGCTTCGGCACGTCATTGACATATGACTTTGGCGGCAGCGATTTCGCCATTAGTGGGGCCTATACCAACTCAGATCGCACCAACGAGCAGAACCTGCAAAGCCGTGGCACAGGCAAGCGTGCAGAAGCATGGGCTACAGGTCTGAAATACGATGCCAATAATATTTATCTGGCAACTTTTTATTCTGAAACACGCAAAATGACGCCAATAACTGGCGGCTTTGCCAATAAGACACAGAACTTTGAAGCGGTCGCTCAATACCAGTTTGACTTTGGTCTGCGTCCATCGCTGGGTTATGTCTTATCGAAAGGGAAAGATATTGAAGGTATCGGTGATGAAGATCTGGTCAATTATATCGATGTCGGGGCTACATATTATTTCAACAAAAATATGTCAGCGTTTGTTGATTATAAAATCAACCAACTGGATAGCGATAACAAATTGAATATTAATAATGATGATATTGTCG
>NZ_SJWV01000042.1:0-28315 GCF_004352695.1 Escherichia sp. KCJ4928 | reverse complement strand
CGGGCATTCCTGGCTTGAGTGAATAGAAAAATGACCGTTTTGATAAATATTTTTAAGAGCGGTCATTTTTAATGGGGTTATAAAAAGAGAACTTGCAGTTATTTACTGTGATTAGTTGAACCAGGTCACAAAATATAAGCTTGTGAATTTCTTTCTGGTTAATCAGGAAGAAGATGGTGGGTAATTAAACGGCTAATTCAATAGTGTGAAAGGAACAACATTATTGCCCTGTTTTGAATCAGAGAGAGGTAGCTAATGGAACGAAATAAACTTGCTCGTCAGATTATTGACACTTGCCTGGAAATGACCCGCCTGGGACTGAACCAGGGGACAGCGGGGAACGTCAGTGTACGTTATCAGGATGGGATGCTGATTACGCCTACAGGCATTCCATATGAAAAACTGACGGAGTCGCATATTGTCTTTATTGATGGCAACGGTAAACATGAGGAAGGAAAGCTCCCCTCAAGCGAATGGCGTTTCCATATGGCGGCCTATCAAAGCAGACCGGATGCCAACGCGGTTGTTCACAATCATGCCGTTCATTGCACGGCAGTTTCCATTCTTAACCGATCGATCCCCGCTATTCACTACATGATTGCGGCGGCTGGCGGTAATTCTATTCCTTGCGCGCCTTATGCGACCTTTGGAACACGTGAACTTTCTGAACATGTTGCGCAGGCTCTCAAAAATCGTAAGGCAACTTTGTTACAACATCATGGGCTTATCGCTTGTGAGGTGAATCTGGAAAAAGCGTTATGGCTGGCGCATGAAGTTGAAGTGCTGGCGCAACTTTACCTGACGACCCTGGCGATTACGGACCCGGTGCCAGTGCTGAGCGATGAAGAGATTGCCGTAGTGCTGGAGAAATTCAAAACCTATGGGTTACGAATTGAAGAGTAATTTCGTAAAGCAACAAGGAGAAGGATGATGGCTAACAGAATGATTCTGAACGAAACGGCATGGTTTGGTCGGGGTGCTGTTGGGGCTTTAACCGATGAGGTGAAACGCCGTGGTTATCAGAAGGCGCTGATCGTCACCGATAAAACGCTGGTGCAATGCGGCGTGGTGGCGAAAGTGACCGATAAGATGGATGCTGCAGGGCTGGCATGGGCGATTTACGACGGCGTAGTGCCCAACCCAACAATTACTGTCGTCAAAGAAGGGCTCGGTGTATTCCAGAATAGCGGCGCGGATTACCTGATCGCTATTGGTGGTGGTTCTCCACAGGATACTTGTAAAGCGATTGGCATTATCAGCAACAACCCGGAGTTTGCCGATGTGCGTAGCCTGGAAGGACTTTCCCCGACCAATAAACCCAGTGTACCGATTCTGGCAATCCCCACCACAGCAGGCACTGCGGCAGAAGTGACCATTAACTACGTGATCACTGACGAAGAAAAACGGCGCAAGTTTGTTTGCGTTGATCCGCATGATATCCCGCAGGTGGCGTTTATTGACGCTGACATGATGGATGGTATGCCTCCAGCGCTGAAAGCTGCGACGGGTGTCGATGCGCTTACTCATGCTATTGAGGGGTATATTACCCGTGGCGCGTGGGCGCTAACCGATGCACTGCACATTAAAGCGATTGAAATCATTGCTGGGGCGCTGCGAGGATCGGTTGCTGGTGATAAGGATGCCGGAGAAGAAATGGCGCTCGGGCAGTATGTTGCGGGTATGGGCTTCTCGAATGTTGGGTTAGGGTTGGTGCATGGTATGGCGCATCCACTGGGCGCGTTTTATAACACTCCACACGGTGTTGCAAACGCCATCCTGCTACCGCATGTCATGCGCTATAACGCTGACTTTACCGGTGAGAAGTACCGCGATATCGCGCGCGTTATGGGCGTGAAAGTGGAAGGTATGAGCCTGGAAGAGGCGCGTAATGCCGCTGTTGAAGCGGTGTTTGCTCTCAACCGTGATGTCGGTATTCCGCCACATTTGCGTGATGTTGGTGTACGCAAGGAAGACATTCCGGCACTGGCGCAGGCGGCACTGGATGATGTTTGTACCGGTGGCAACCCGCGTGAAGCAACGCTTGAGGATATTGTAGAGCTTTACCATACCGCCTGGTAAATGCGCTGATGTGATAATGCCGGATACGACGTTTGCGGCGTATCCGGCTCGCCGTTACCGTACCAACCGCAATTGCTGTAAATTGCCGTCGATATGCAAATCGGTTTGTAAGCGGGCAATATCGCGGCACAGAAACGCCATCTCTTTATGGGTTTCTAATTTTTTGCGCCACTTTTCGGCAACCGCATCCAGATTCTCATATATCCCTTCCAGACTCTGAAACTCGACCAGCAGCTGCGTGGCGCTTTTTGGTCCGATTCCCGCAACACCCGGTACCTTTGAACTGTTGATCCCCGCAAGTCCCCAGTAATCGGGCAACTGCTGCGGTTGAACGCCAAATTCTTTATCGATAAATGGCGCATCCAGCCAACGTTTCTGGAAGTAATCACGAATACGTAATGTCGGTGAAAGTAACTGACAGTAGCCTTTATCTGTCGAAACAATCGTTGCCTGATGCCCGGCCTGTGTCACTTTGACCGCCAGCGTGGCGGCTAAGTCATCGGCTTCGTTGCCGCTGGTTGACCAGCACGGGACGCCGCGTTGCTCAAAGGCGGCGCGTAATGCAGGCATCTCGTCGTGCAACTCTTCCGGCATTGGCGGTCGACCCGCTTTGTAATCTGGTAAACGCTGATGACGCCAGCCGCTACTGCGGTTTTCATCATCAAAAACGGCGACAGCGTGGGTTGGCTGGCTGTGCATAATGAGCTGATCGAGCGCGTGCTGGCAGGTTTCGACACAGGGCGACCCCTGAACGGCATGAATGCGACGAATAAGATTCAGTGCATCGACAATAAGCAAATGAACAGCCACGATAACCCCCTTAAAGATCAGGCGATAAGGGTAACATTCGATGCCGGAACAGGCTACGGCTGGATGAGAAATCGGGAAGAGGCCTCGCAAAACGAGGCCTCTGGAGAGCGATTAATCGCAGGCAACGATCTTCATTGCCAGGCCGCCGCGAGAGGTTTCGCGGTACTTGGCGTTCATATCTTTACCTGTTTCGTACATGGTTTCGATAACTTTATCGAGGCAGACGCGCGGCTCGCTGGTACGGCGTAGCGCCATACGTGCGGCGTTCACCGCTTTTACTGCCGCAATGGCGTTACGCTCGATGCATGGCACCTGGACCTGTCCGGCGACCGGGTCACACGTCAGACCGAGGTTGTGCTCCATGGCGATTTCCGCCGCGATGCACACCTGCGCCGGGCTTGCGCCTAACAGTTCTGCCAGACCAGCCGCCGCCATTGAGCACGCCACACCAACTTCACCCTGGCAGCCCACTTCGGCACCAGAAATTGATGCGTTCATCTTATAAAGAGAACCAATGGCGCTGGCTACCAGCAGGTAACGAGCCAGTGAGTTAGCGTTCACTTCGCGGATAAACTTATCGTAGTACGCCAGCACAGCCGGGATAATCCCGCACGCACCGTTAGTCGGCGCAGTCACCACGCGACCGCCAGCGGCGTTCTCTTCGTTCACTGCCAGTGCAAACATGTTGATCCAGTCAACTACCGCCATCGGGTCAGTGGTGGTTTTATCCTGGCTGACCAGCATCCGGCGTAGTGCCGCAGCACGGCGTGGAACGCGCAGTTTGCCAGGCAACACGCCTTCGGTGGAAATACCGCGCTCAATACCGCCGCGCATGACTTCCCAGACGTTCGCCAGGTGCTGTTCCAGCTCTTCTTTGCTGTGCAGCGCCAGCTCGTTTTTCATCATCAGGCCAGAGAGTGACAGCCCGGTTTCCTGACAATGTTTTTGCAGATCGGCTGCTGAACTGTACGGATAAGGAACTTCAACCGGTGCGCTATCCTGCTGGCCAAAATGCTCTTCATCAACGATAAAGCCACCGCCAATAGAGTAGTAAGTCTGGCTGTAAACGACTTTATCGCCCGCCAGCGCGGTAATGCGCATACCGTTTTCATGCAGAGAAAGGTTGTCGGCATGGAAGTTCATGCACTGATCAACCGGGAACTCCACTTCATGCTGACCATTTGCCAGCATCAGGCGACCATGAGTATTCACATCCTGAATAAAACCAGGGATGGAATCGATATCCACGGTATCTGGCAGGTTACCCGCCAGGCCCATAATAATGGCGATATCAGTGTGGTGGCCTTTACCAGTCAGAGAGAGCGAGCCGTACACGTCAACCACCACGCGGGTCACGTCTTTAAGCAGGTTACGGGCAATCAGATCGTCGGTAAATTGTTTACCCGCTTTCATTGGTCCAACGGTATGAGAACTGGAAGGGCCAATGCCGATTTTGAAAATATCGAATACGCTAATCATAGGAAATACATCGCGTTAAAACGGAGGAAGCGCCGCCCGAAAGCGGCGCGAAAGGACTTAGCTGAACAGAGAGTAGAAGATTGCGGAGATTGCAATCAGACCCATCACGACAACGAATACGTTGCTGATGTGACCGCTGTACTTACGCATTGCCGGTACTTTCTGAATTGCGTACATCGGCATCAGGAACAGGATCATCGCGATGATTGGGCCGCCCAGGGTTTCAATCATACCCAGGATGCTCGGGTTCAGGGTGGCAACAATCCAGGTCGTTACCAGCATGAACAGCGCAGTGATACGGTTCAGCTTGTTGATTTCGATAGACTTACCTTTACCACGCAGAGATTTAATCACCATACCGTTGAAGCCTTCACGTGCGCCCAAGTAGTGGCCGAGGAAGGATTTGGTGATAGCGATAATCGCGATAATCGGAGCCATCCACGCGATAACCGGTGCGTTAAAGTGGTTAGCCAGGTAAGACAGAATCGAGATGTTCTGCTCTTTAGCCGCAGCCAGGTCTGCCGGAGTCAGGCTCAGTACGCAGCTGAAGACGAAGAACATTACGGTCAGCACCATCATGATGTGTGCGAATGCCAGGATCTTCGAGCATTTCTGTTCTGCCATATCGCCGTACTCTTCACGCTTCGCAACGGCGAAAGAAGAGATGATCGGAGAGTGGTTGAACGAGAACACCATTACCGGAATTGCCAGCCACAGGGTCATCCACAGACCGTTTCCGGTTGCAGATGCAGTGTCCAGAGACAGCGTTTCCAGTGCTGCGCCGTTCCACTGCGGGATGAGGTACAGAGCCAGCAGCATCAGTACGCCAACAAACGGGAATACCAGAATACTCATCGCTTTAACGATCATCTGCTCACCGAAGCGAACGATGGTCATCATACCCACGATCAGGATCAGCGACAGAATCGCACGCGGCGGTGGCGTCATACCCAGCTGGTGAGACATGAAGCTTTCAACGGTATTGGTGATTGCCACGCTATAAACCAGCAGGATCGGGTAGATAGCGAAGAAGTAGAGCAGGGTAATCAGTTTACCTGCGCCAATACCAAAGTGTTCTTCTACAACCTCGGTGATGTCTTCGCCCGGGTTTTTACCAGACAGTACGAAGCGAGTCAGGCCGCGGTGAGCAAAAAACGTCATCGGGAACGCAAGGATAGCCATGATGATCAGCGGGATCATACCGCCAACACCGGCGTTGATTGGCAGGAACAGCACGCCCGCGCCGATTGCCGTGCCGTAAAGGCCCAGCATCCACATGGTGTCTGTCTTGCGCCAGGCACTACGAGAGTCTTTCGACGCAATCGTGCTGGTTTGAGTCGTTTCCATCTATTTCTCCTGGAGGAATGCAAATAATTCAGCTTTTAGCCAGTTCAGCCCGGGAAGGTGCCTGACCGTAAAAATGAAATCTGTCTATCGGCGATGGCTTAATCATTTACCGCCGTAATAATTTGAGGGCGGAAAGATACACACAAGTTATGTATCTATCAGTGATCTTGATCTCAAATACAATAATCTACTTGGAAGATAGATTATCCCAACGCTTTACTCTGTAAATCAAAAGTAAAAGAGAATTTAAGGGCAATATTTGCCCATTAAACGACATCTGACTTCTTCCGGGGCGCGCAATATATGTAGGTTGAACTGAAAAAATCAATACTTTTAGTTAATCATGGCGATAATTTCTTTTTCATAGCGATAAAATACGGTTTATGAAAATAGGGAAACGTTTGCGTTGCAATATAAATTGTATGACATATTAACTGTGATGATATTTGTCGCGTGAGGGTGGTAAGAAACATTCATATAACAAATGAAATGAGTTGATGAGTAAGTGACCAAAAACGAGAAAACCCGGCAACAAACGTCACCGGGGGAGGGGAGATTACGTGCAGATTTCGTAGCAAGGGATGTAGGCTGAGCCTGGCAACTTCATACGATGCTGGGCAACAAAACCCTGTAGCAGGTCGTCCATACGACGCATAATCTCTTTATCGCCGTTGATTTTGTAAGGACCAAACTCTTCAATGGCGCGAATACCGACTTCTTTTACGTTACCCGCCACAATACCGGAGAACGCACGGCGCAGGTCGGCAGCCAGCACTTCAACAGGTTGATCCGGGTAAAGCTTCAGATTAGCCATATTCTCGTGAGACGGCTCAAACGGCATTTGCAAATCTGGCGCAATGCGCATTGACCAGTTAAAGCTGTAGGCATCGCCTGTATCACGGCGATTTTCTTTCACCAGCGGCATCGATTTTTTCATCTGACGAGCGACTTCAGCGGCGTCATCAATGATGATGCGGTAATGGCGGCGCGCGTTTTCACCCAGCGTATGTACGACAAACTCGTCCAGTACGCGGAAGTAGTCGGCGCTCTCTTTCGGGCCGGTGAGGATCAATGGTAAAACCTGATCTTTGTTGGCCGGGTTCATTAAAATTCCCAGCAAATACAGCAACTCTTCTGCCGTACCCACACCGCCAGGGAAGATAATGATACCGTGAGCGATACGGACAAACGCTTCCAGACGTTTTTCGATATCTGGCATGATGATCAATTCGTTGACCAGCGGGTTAGGCGGTTCAGCGGCGATAATCGACGGCTCTGTCATACCAATAAAACGACTGTCTTTGTAACGCTGCTGCGCGTGTCCGACCGCAGCACCTTTCATCGGCGCTTCCATCGCTCCCGGACCACAGCCGGTGCAGATATTCAGCTCACGCAGGCCCAGCTGGTTTCCGACGCGACGGGCATACAAATACTCGTTTTCGTTAATTGAGTGACCGCCCCAGCAGACCACCATATTTGGCGCTTCACCCACATGCAGCGCGCGAGCGTTACGCAAGATGGAAAAGACCAGGTTAGTGATGTGGACGGAGTTGTCGAGATTCAGGTTGGGAAAACGAACGGTATTATGGATTTGCCCGTAAACGAAGAGAATGTCTCGCAGAACCGCGAACAAGTTGGCCTGCAAAGCGCGAATAATTCGCCCATCGACAAAAGCCTCTTCCGGGGGATTAATCAGTTCCAGCTTTACGCCGCGTTCACGGCGCAGGACGTTAATATCGAAATTTTCAAAACGAGACAGCAATTCTTTGCTGTTATCGGTCAAACTACCGGAGTTCAGTACGGCAAGTGAACAGTTGCGAAACAGTTGATAGAGGTCGCTGCTGGCGGTGCGTTTAAGCATATCCACTTCCAGCTGCGACAACATATCCATGGAGCCAAGCGGGCTAATATGTGTAATCAAGAAAAACTCCTTATGGGACGAATATCGTCATTCCCTTTGATTACAATAGCCCTGCCTGATGACCTTTCACAACCTTCTGCGTGAATCCAGCACGCAAAATTGAGAAAAAATTTATTGCCGAACCAGTCTTGTGGTCGATGGGACAAAATCGCTATTACTGCGCCACGGGTTAATGTCCAGACCGCCACGACGGGTATAACGTGCGTAAACGCTTAATTTCTCTGGCTGGCAGAAGCGTAACAGGTCATTAAAGATGCGTTCCACGCACTGTTCGTGGAACTCGTTGTGATGACGGAATGAGACCAGGTAACGCAGCAGTTTTTCTCTGTCAATTTGGCGTCCACGATACTGAATTTGGATCGAACCCCAATCTGGTTGATGGGTGATCAGGCAGTTTGATTTCAGCAGGTGGCTGACAAGCGTCTCTTCCACTACTTTTTCACCGCTGGTGGCATTCTCCAGATAGTCAGTAGTGAATTCATAGTTATCGATAGTGATATCCTGGTCATCAATGCAGGTGCCATTGAAATGACCTATCGGCTGGCCTTCCAGTTCATCAAGACGATATAACGCCACGCTAACCTTACCCTGGGCGCAAGTGCTTAAGTCGCGCTCCAGCGTCTGGCGCACCTCATCCCAGTTATTAAAACGCGTCTGGTTAAAACTGTTGAGATAGAGCTTAAAACTCTTCGACTCAATCAGATTTGCGCTGGTGTAATCAAGTTCAACGTGACCGACGGCAACCTGCGGCAAACCTTTCGCATTCAGCCAGGAAAGTTCATACAGCGTCCAGATATCCGTACCGTGAAAAGGCAGGTTATCCGCTTTCAGACCCAGCGGGTCGCGATTCAGGCTGCGTGGAACGCCTTGCAGTAGGTTGGCGTCATAGGTATCCCGGTAATCGGTTGATTTTCCAAGAGTCAGGCCCGCAAGTGCCTGATGGTTTGCATAAGAAGACATGTTTCACCGTCATAAACCAGATAAACTAAACGACAAGTGTATCTGGTTTAAGTGAAGAGAGAAATTAGTGGACGATTTGACCGCACAAGCCCTGAAAGATTTTACTGCACGCTACTGCGATGCGTGGCATGAAGAGCATAAAAGCTGGCCGTTAAGTGAGGAACTGTACGGTGTTCCTTCACCGTGCATTATTTCAACTACCGAAGATGCCGTATACTGGCAACCCCAGCCGTTTACCGGGGAACAAAATGTAAACGCGGTTGAACGCGCTTTTGATATTGTGATACAATCCACAATTCATACCTTTTATACGACTCAGTTTGCCGGGGATATGCACGCGCAGTTTGGCGATATCAAACTGACATTGCTGCAAACCTGGAGTGAAGACGACTTCCGTCGGGTGCAGGAAAATCTGATTGGTCATCTGGTGACTCAGAAAAGGCTAAAACTGCCGCCCACGCTATTTATCGCGACGCTGGAAGAAGAGTTAGAGGTCATCTCGGTGTGTAATCTCTCCGGTGAAGTGTGCAAAGAGACGCTGGGAACACGTAAACGGACGCATTTAGCCTCAAATCTTGCGGAATTCCTTAATCAACTTAAGCCTCTTCTGTAATCCAAATACCCCATCTGGTTGTGAGAGATCTCTTACAGACTCTGTAGGAGATCGCCAGGAAATAAGCGAATACTTAAAAAGATAAGAATCGTTATTTTCATTTAAAATCAAAATGTTGATTGTTAATTCTTAACTTTCATATGAAATTTTCCTTAAGGCATTGTCTGTAAGCGCCTTGTAAGACTTCGCGAAAAAGACGATTCTATCTTCGTCGACAGGGAGTCAGACAACGAAGTGAACATCAGGATGATGACACTTCTGCAGGACACACCAGGATGGTGTTTCAGGGAAAGGCTTCTGGATGAAGCGAAGAGGATGACGCAGGACGCGTTAAAGGACACCTCCAGGATGGAGAATGAGAACCGGTCAGGATGATTCGGTGGGTCAGGAAGGCCAGGGACACTTCAGGATGAAGTATCACATCGGGGTGGTGTGAGCAGGAAGCAATAGTTCAGGATGAACGATTGGCCGCAAGGCCAGAGGAAAAGTTGTCAAGGATGAGCAGGGAGCAACAAAAGTAGCTGGAATGCTGCGAAACGAACCGGGAGCGCTGTGAATACAGTGCTCCCTTTTTTTATTCCTGCTATCCTTCGCGGCAGTTTTTCTTATTGAGGTTGCTTTATGACCACTCATGACCGCGTTCGTCTCCAGTTGCAGGCGCTTGAAGCGTTACTGCGTGAACATCAGCACTGGCGAAACGATGAACCCCAGCCGCATCAATTTAATAGTACCCAACCGTTCTTTATGGACACCATGGAACCACTGGAGTGGTTGCAGTGGGTGCTGATCCCGCGAATGCACGATTTGTTAGATAACAAACAGCCGTTACCGGGCGCTTTTGCCGTTGCACCCTATTATGAAATGGCGCTGGCGACGGACCATCCGCAACGCGCGCTTATTCTGGCTGAGCTGGAAAAACTGGATGCTCTTTTTGCGGATGATGCGAGCTAATGCTGGAAATACTCTATCAGGATGAATGGCTGGTTGCGGTAAATAAACCCTCCGGCTGGCTGGTTCACCGCAGCTGGCTGGATCGCGACGAGAAAGTAGTGGTCATGCAAACCGTGCGTGATCAGATTGGCCAGCACGTTTTTACCGCTCATCGTCTGGACCGACCCACTTCTGGTGTGTTGTTGATGGGATTATCCAGCGAGGCCGGACGGCTGCTGGCACAACAGTTTGAACAGCACCAAATCCAGAAACGTTACCATGCGATTGTGCGCGGCTGGTTGATGGAAGAAGCAGTTCTGGATTATCCACTGGTGGAAGAACTGGACAAAATCGCTGATAAATTTGCCCGCGAAGATAAAGGCTCGCAGCCAGCAGTGACGCATTATCGCGGTCTGGCGACCGTAGAAATGCCGGTAGCGACCGGACGTTACCCGACCACGCGCTACGGCCTGGTGGAACTGGAGCCGAAAACCGGACGCAAACATCAGCTTCGCCGACATCTTGCCCATTTGCGTCATCCGATTATTGGCGATAGCAAACATGGCGATTTACGCCAGAATCGCAGCGGTGCTGAGCATTTTGGCCTACAGCGGTTAATGCTACATGCCAGTCAGTTGTCATTGACGCATCCTTTTACTGGCGAGCCGCTGACTATTCACGCGGGCCTGGACGACACCTGGATGCAGGCGTTATCACAATTTGGCTGGCGCGGTCTGCTTCCTGAAAATGAAAGGGTTGAGTTCAGTGCGCCATCGGGTCAGGATGGAGAGATAAGTTCCTAATCCAGGGAGAAAACGGTATGGCGGAAATTGGTATTTTTGTCGGCACCATGTACGGAAATTCGCTGTTAGTGGCGGAAGAAGCAGAAGCAATTCTGACCGCACAGGGCCACAAAGCAACGGTATTTGAAGATCCTGAATTAAGCGACTGGCTGCCTTATCAGGATAAGTATGTTCTGGTGGTTACGTCCACGACCGGGCAGGGCGACCTTCCTGATAGCATTGTGCCGCTCTTTCAGGGAATCAAAGATAGTCTGGGCTTCCAGCCGAATCTGCGTTATGGCGTGATTGCGCTCGGCGACAGCAGTTATGTAAATTTCTGCAATGGCGGCAAACAGTTCGATGCCTTGTTGCAGGAACAGAGCGCTCAGCGGGTTGGCGAAATACTGTTGATTGACGCCAGTGAGAACCCGGAACCGGAAACGGAATCAAATCCGTGGGTCGAACAGTGGGGCACGCTGTTGTCCTGATATGTTCAGCGAGCGGTAAATGTCGTTTTAGCGGTGCTGAATCGAATCTTTTCAGGCAAATGCCAGTAAAAACTGCTTCATAGCGCGGATTTTTACTGGCGTTTGCCTGGAGTCAAGCGATCCATTTCATACTCTTCTTTATTTCTTCGTTTTAACCCTTCCTTTCTTGTTCTTGTTTTCATTTCCGTGAAGTGGATTCCACCGTCCAGGGCTAATGCCAAAATCGGGCCTCATTGAACGCATTAATGTTGTGTTGTTGCACGGTGAGCCGCTATGGCGCGCTTTTTATACTGCTATTGCCAGATATAAACACGCGCCGTATTCGGCGAACGACCTATAAAAACGGCAAAAAACACCCTACGTCACCTCTGATTTCCTGGCTATGTCGCAGTCCAGAGTGAGCGTGGCTAACGCGAATTTTCAGGAGTGCAACAATGAGTTCTTTAAGTCAGGCTGCGAGCAGTGTGGAAAAACGCACGAATGCTCGTTACTGGATAGTGGTGATGTTGTTTATCGTCACATCCTTCAACTACGGCGACCGCGCTACGCTTTCTATTGCTGGTTCGGAAATGGCCAAAGATATCGGCCTTGATCCCGTGGGAATGGGCTATGTGTTCTCTGCCTTCTCATGGGCTTATGTTATCGGGCAGATCCCTGGTGGTTGGTTGCTGGATCGTTTTGGTTCAAAACGCGTCTACTTCTGGTCGATCTTTATCTGGTCGATGTTTACCTTGCTGCAAGGCTTCGTCGATATCTTTAGTGGATTCGGCATTATCGTTGCCCTGTTTACGCTGCGCTTCCTGGTCGGTCTTGCTGAAGCGCCATCTTTCCCAGGCAACAGTCGCATTGTTGCGGCCTGGTTTCCGGCGCAGGAAAGGGGAACGGCGGTGTCGATTTTTAACTCCGCTCAATACTTCGCAACGGTGATCTTCGCGCCGATTATGGGCTGGCTGACGCATGAAGTGGGCTGGTCACACGTCTTCTTCTTTATGGGCGGTCTGGGGATTGTCATCAGCTTTATCTGGTTGAAAGTCATCCACGAGCCAAATCAACATCCGGGGGTAAATAAGAAAGAGCTGGAGTACATCGCCGCGGGTGGCGCGCTGATCAATATGGATCAGCAAAACACCAAAGTTAAAGTGCCGTTCAGCGTGAAGTGGGGGCAGATCAAACAGCTGCTCGGGTCACGGATGATGATCGGCGTTTATATCGGTCAGTACTGTATCAACGCCCTGACTTACTTTTTCATTACCTGGTTTCCGGTTTATCTGGTGCAGGCGCGTGGGATGTCGATTCTGAAAGCGGGCTTTGTGGCTTCCGTTCCGGCGGTTTGCGGTTTTATCGGCGGTGTGCTGGGTGGGATTATTTCCGACTGGCTGATGCGCCGCACGGGATCGCTGAACATTGCGCGTAAAACACCGATCGTAATGGGCATGTTGCTGTCGATGGTGATGGTGTTCTGCAACTACGTCAACGTTGAGTGGATGATCATCGGCTTTATGGCGCTGGCCTTCTTCGGTAAGGGCATCGGGGCGCTGGGTTGGGCAGTAATGGCAGATACCGCGCCAAAAGAGATCAGCGGTCTTTCCGGTGGCCTGTTCAACATGTTCGGTAACATTTCTGGCATCGTCACGCCAATCGCAATTGGTTATATCGTTGGCACGACTGGCTCCTTTAATGGGGCGCTGATTTATGTTGGTGTTCATGCCTTAATCGCGGTACTGAGCTACCTGGTGCTGGTGGGCGATATCAAGCGTATCGAGCTGAAACCTGTCGCGGGGCAATAAGATGACGACACAATCCAGTCCTGTTATTACTGATATGAAAGTCATTCCGGTCGCCGGGCACGATAGCATGTTGCTTAATATTGGTG
This sequence comes from Escherichia sp. KCJ4928, assembly GCF_004352695.1. NCBI lineage: Bacteria > Pseudomonadati > Pseudomonadota > Gammaproteobacteria > Enterobacterales > Enterobacteriaceae > Escherichia > Escherichia sp. KCJ4928. The sequence goes on along the minus strand of NZ_SJWV01000042.1, from coordinate 15,033 downwards.
GGGCACATAACGCATATTTCACCCGCAATATTGTGGTACTCACCGATAACGCCGGGCATACCGGCATTGGTGAAGCGCCGGGCGGAGAGGTGATTTATCAAACACTGGTCGATGCTATTCCGATGGTTCTGGGCCAGGAAGTTGCGCGCCTGAATAAAGTGGTTCAGCAGGTGCATAAAGGTAATCAGGCAGCCGATTTTGATACCTTCGGCAAAGGTGCCTGGACTTTTGAATTGCGCGTTAATGCCGTGGCGGCGCTGGAAGCCGCCTTGCTTGACCTGCTAGGTAAGGCGCTGAATGTTCCGGTCTGCGAACTGTTGGGGCCAGGCAAGCAACGCGAGACTATTACCGTCCTCGGTTATCTGTTTTATATCGGTGATCGGACCAAAACCGATCTTCCTTATCTGGAAAATACGCCGGGCAACCATGAGTGGTATCAGTTGCGCCATCAGAAAGCGATGAACAGCGAAGCCGTTGTGCGTCTGGCGGAAGCCTCACAGGATCGCTATGGCTTTAAAGATTTCAAACTTAAGGGCGGAGTGTTACCTGGCGAGCAAGAAATCGACACTGTTCGTGCATTGAAGAAACGCTTCCCGGATGCGCGGATTACCGTTGATCCCAACGGTGCATGGCTGCTTGATGAAGCCATTTCTTTGTGCAAAGGGCTGAATGATGTTCTTACCTATGCCGAAGATCCGTGCGGCGCTGAGCAGGGTTTCTCCGGTCGTGAAGTGATGGCGGAGTTTCGACGGGCGACCGGCTTGCCCGTCGCGACTAACATGATCGCCACCAACTGGCGCGAAATGGGCCATGCGGTGATGCTCAATGCGGTAGATATTCCACTTGCCGATCCGCACTTCTGGACGCTTTCCGGTGCAGTCCGCGTGGCACAGCTTTGCGACGACTGGGGGCTAACCTGGGGCTGCCATTCTAATAACCATTTCGATATTTCTCTGGCGATGTTTACCCATGTGGGCGCGGCGGCACCGGGTAATCCTACCGCTATCGATACCCACTGGATTTGGCAGGAGGGCGATTGTCGCCTGACCAAAAATCCGCTGGAGATTAAAAACGGAAAAATTGCCGTTCCTGATGCGCCCGGTCTGGGCGTGGAACTGGACTGGGAACAGGTACAAAAGGCACATGAGGCCTATAAACGTCTGCCTGGCGGTGCGCGTAACGACGCAGGTCCGATGCAGTACCTGATCCCCGGCTGGACCTTTGACCGTAAACGTCCCGTTTTCGGCCGTCACTGATTCTGAATAAGGACATAAATATGAGTTCTCAATTTACGACGCCTGTTGTTACTGAAATGCAGGTCATCCCGGTGGCGGGTCATGACAGTATGCTGATGAATCTGAGTGGTGCACACGCACCGTTCTTCACGCGTAATATTGTGATTATCAAAGATAATTCCGGTCACACCGGCGTAGGCGAAATTCCCGGCGGCGAGAAAATCCGTAAAACGCTGGAAGATGCGATTCCGCTGGTGGTGGGTAGAACGCTGGGTGAATACAAAAACGTTCTGACGCTGGTGCGTAATACATTTGCCGATCGTGATGCCGGCGGGCGCGGTTTGCAGACATTTGATTTGCGTACCACTATTCATGTAGTTACCGGGATAGAAGCGGCAATGCTGGATCTGCTGGGGCAGCATCTGGGGGTAAACGTGGCATCGCTGCTGGGCGATGGTCAACAGCGTAGCGAAGTCGAAATGCTCGGTTATCTGTTCTTCGTCGGTGATCGCAAAGCCACACCGCTGCCGTATCAAAGCCAGCCGGATGACTCATGCGACTGGTATCGCCTGCGTCATGAAGAAGCGATGACGCCGGATGCGGTGGTGCGCCTGGCGGAAGCGGCGTATGAAAAATATGGCTTCAACGATTTCAAACTGAAAGGCGGTGTACTGGCCGGGGAAGAAGAGGCCGAGTCTATTGTGGCACTGGCGCAACGCTTCCCGCAGGCGCGAATTACGCTCGATCCTAACGGTGCCTGGTCGCTGAACGAAGCGATTAAAATTGGTAAATACCTGAAAGGGTCGCTGGCTTATGCAGAAGATCCGTGTGGTGCGGAGCAAGGTTTCTCCGGGCGTGAAGTGATGGCAGAGTTCCGTCGCGCAACTGGCCTGCCGACCGCAACCAATATGATCGCCACCGACTGGCGGCAGATGGGCCATACGCTCTCCCTGCAATCCGTTGATATCCCGCTGGCGGATCCGCATTTCTGGACGATGCAAGGTTCGGTACGTGTGGCGCAAATGTGCCATGAATTTGGCCTGACCTGGGGTTCACACTCAAACAACCACTTCGATATTTCCCTGGCGATGTTTACCCATGTTGCCGCCGCTGCACCGGGTAAAATTACTGCTATTGATACGCACTGGATCTGGCAGGAAGGTAATCAGCGCCTGACCAAAGAACCGTTTGAGATCAAAGGCGGTCTGGTTCAGGTGCCGGAAAAACCGGGGCTGGGTGTAGAAATCGATATGGATCAAGTGATGAAAGCCCATGAGCTGTATCAGAAACACGGGCTTGGCGCGCGTGACGATGCGATGGGAATGCAGTATCTGATTCCTGGCTGGACGTTCGATAACAAGCGCCCGTGCATGGTGCGTTAAGACAGAAAACCAAAACCGGCTCTATCTGGAGCCGGCTTGAGACTGATGCTAAACGCAAAATAGCCTGTTGTGCTATGTATCAGGTCTACATCATTTTTTAATTCATTGAATTTAATTGGTTTTGTAGGCCGGATAAGGCGTTAACGCCGCATCCGGCATAAACACAGGCACTTTGTCACCAATCTGAAACCAGCGTCATAAAAAGCCGATTGCTACTCGACAAGACGTCCGTTACCCGAGAATTTTGCTGGCTTCGCGCGCTACATTATCCATCTCGTCCAACAGTTCCAGCAGCTCCGGCTCCAAATCTTCTTCTTTAGTACCGCTACGTAGCTGTTGTTCGATCAGTTGGCAGAGATTCTTCATACGCGGCACACCGCTATAGCCGCAACTGCCATGCAGTTTATGAATCAAATCAACCAGGCCTTCCGGGTTTTCTCCAACCAGCTGTTCCTCAACTTTGTTGCGAACTTCAGGCAGGAAATCGAGTAACATTTGCAGCATATCGCGCGCTAAATCGGTTTTTCCTGCTGCCTGGCGTAGTGCCAGTTGCCAGTCGAGGGTCGCATTCGGGTTCACCACAATTTCGTTGACTTCGGGCGTCACGACGCGAGAGGAAATACCGCTGCCAGGCTTGTAGCGCAACAACAAATTATGCAATCGCTCTTCTTCAATCGGTTTCGCCAGATAATCGCTCATCCCTGCGCCAAGCAGCTTCTCTTTTTGCCCGGCCATTGCATGCGCCGTTACCGCGATAACCGGCGTTTGTTGCTGATGGGGGAGCTGGTGGATGAGCTCGCAGGCCCGAATGCCATCCATGTCAGGCATTTGAATATCCATTAAGATCAAATCGAACGGCATCTGTTTCGCCCGTTCAACCGCCTGATGCCCGCTATCGCAAAGTTCCACATGTTGCACCATATCTTCCAGCAATGCGCCGATAAGTTTCAGGTTAGCGGGGTTGTCATCAACTGCCATGACTGTCATTGCCAGCTTGCTTTCATCGGTTACAGGCAAAAGCGTGTTTTGTTTGTGATGACAAAATTCCGTCAGGGCAGGCAACAGGCGCGTAGGTGTTAATGGTTTCAGCAGACACGCGCCGATACCATCTTGCTTGAGTTTTTCTGCATTGACTTGTGCATGGCAAGGAAGTGCCAGCATCAGGAAATCGGTCATCGATACCGCTTTCGCTAATCGCTCATGTTGCATTGTTAGCGGCTCGCGGAAGGTCACCGCGATGCCTAACAACATCATGTCGTAATGCGCGGGAGGCAGCGCGGAGAACGTTGGGCTATAAACCACTTCCAGCGGCGTTTCACTTAAAATATCCAGCGTGCATTGCGCTGCTGCGGAGTTTGGTTCGACATAGGCCAGGCGCTTACCGGCGAGGCACTGGGTGGATGGCCCTTCGATAATAATGTTCGGGTTCAGATCGAGATTAATGTGGAACCAGAAAGTTGAACCGCGATTCGGCTGGCTATGGAACGAAATATCGCCGCCCATTTCATTAACCAGTTTTTGTGTAATCACCAGCCCCAGACCGGTGCCACCATGACGGCGGGAAATACTGGCATCAGCCTGTCGGAAGGCCTGGAATAAGCGCGATTGATCGCGTTCAGGAATACCAATGCCGGTATCCCGAATCTGCACTTCAATCTGCACTTTGGTATTACTCAGCGCACGTTTTTCTACCAGAATATCAATGTTGCCATTCTCGGTGAATTTAATTGCATTCCCCACCAGGTTAGTGATGATTTGCTGTAATCGCAGTGGGTCGCCGATCACGTTATCAGGCACGTCGCTTTTAATATTGAGCGTCAGTTCCAACCCTTTATCGTGAGAAGAATGTGCCAGCAGAGTAACGACTTCATCCAGCGTGCTGCGTAGTGGGAATGGAATACTTTCCAGAATCAGCTTACCTGCTTCCAGTTTCGAGAAGTCGAGAACATCATTAATAATTGCCAGCAAATTATTTGCCGAACGTTCAATCGTATTCAGGTGATCGCGCTGCGTTGGTGTTAATTCTGTTTTCAGCGTCAGGCGGGTAAAGCCAATAACACCATTCAGTGGTGTACGCAGCTCGTGTGACATATTTGCCAGAAACTCGGATTTAATACGCGCCGCTTCCTGGGCGCGCTTTTTCGCCAGATCTAACTCAACGTTCTGAATTTCCATCTGCTCCAGCGTTTCACGCAGATCGGACGTCGCCTGGTCGATATTGTGCTGCATCTCTTCGTGATAAGCAGCCAGCGACATTGCCATCGAGTTGATACCGTTTTTCAGCATATCCAGCTCGCCGAGCATAAATCCTTCCACCCGGCTGTCGAGTTGCCCGCGACGGATGCGGTCGACGGTATTCACCATGTTGCGAATCGGACCGGTTACATCGCGCATTAAGCGCCAGCCAAAAATAAGCGCAATACCGATACAAAACAGCATCATCACGCTGGAAATAAAGATCTCTTTATATTGCTGCAAGCGAACCGATTTAAGATCCAGCTCCAGCGCAATATATCCCAACATATTTTGACTATTTTTGGCATCGCTACTGGGCGATTCGTCGGGGGAGTAACTCTCAGAAATAATCGGCGTGCGGAGGATCATAATATCGCCGTCACGAGTGACAGTGAGCTGGCGAGGAAACGGCACGTTGCTGCCGAGCTGCATTGATGAGGGATCAAGATGAAAATTGGAGGTGACAAAGAGTCGGTTATTTTCATCATAAACCGAAATCGCGCGAACAATATCGGAATGGCGACGATGCAGTACGCTTATTAACTGACCGATAGATTCGCGATTTTGCAGGCTCATGCCATATTCAGTAGAAACTGCAAGCGGCTCAATAATGCTGGCACCGGCATCTTCCAGTTGACGCTGCAAGTCGTTATAGCGATGCACGACGAAAAAGATACTCAGCAATAAACCAATAAGGACGGTCGGTGCCAGGATCAGAATCATCATGCGTGCGCGCAGGCTGTAGTTGGTCATGGAGTTCCGTTATGGGACAATTAAGGTCACACTGTTAAATTGAGAAAGTCTCGCCAATGGCGCAATTCTACTCTGCAAAACGACGCACGACGACGCGTCAGATCATAACCGTTTCAGTCAACGACCTCGACTCTTTTGGTCAGGGCGTGGCGCGACATAACGGCAAAACGTTATTTATCCCCGGATTATTGCCGCAGGAAAACGCGGAAGTTGCTGTTACTGAAGATAAAAAACAGTATGCCCGCGCTAAAGTCGTACGCCGGTTAAGCGATAGCCCGGAACGCGAAACACCACGCTGTCCTCATTTTGGCGTATGCGGCGGCTGTCAGCAACAACACGCCAGCGTGGATTTACAGCAGCGAAGCAAAAGTGCGGCACTCGCCCGATTAATGAAACACGATGTCTCTGAAGTGATCGCCGATGTTCCCTGGGGCTATCGCCGCCGCGCGCGTTTAAGTCTGAACTACTTACCGAAAACACAGCAACTTCAGATGGGGTTTCGCAAAGCGGGCTCCAGTGACATTGTCGACGTTAAACAATGCCCCATTTTAGTGCCCCAACTTGAAGCATTGCTGCCCAAAGTCAGGGCATGCCTGGGCAGCTTACAAGTTATGCGCCATCTTGGTCATGTTGAACTGGTACAGGCAACCAGCGGCACGCTGATGATTTTGCGCCATACCGCACCGCTAAGTTCGGCAGATCGCGAAAAACTGGAACGCTTTTCGCATTCTGAAGGCCTGGATCTGTATCTCGCCCCCGATAGTGAGATACTCGAAACCGTCTCTGGTGAGATGCCCTGGTATGACTCAAACGGGTTGCGCTTAACTTTTAGCCCGCGCGATTTTATTCAGGTCAATGCGGGTGTGAACCAAAAAATGGTAGCGCGTGCGTTGGAATGGCTGGATGTGCAACCTGAAGATCGCGTACTGGATCTGTTCTGCGGTATGGGCAACTTTACACTGCCATTGGCGAAACAAGCAGCCAGTGTGGTCGGTGTAGAAGGTGTTCCGGCGCTGGTGGAAAAAGGCCAGCAGAATGCGCGTCTTAATGGTTTACAGAATGTGACGTTTTATCACGAAAATCTTGAAGAAGATGTCACAAAGCAGCCGTGGGCGAAAAACGGCTTCGATAAAGTGTTGCTGGACCCGGCGCGAGCAGGTGCCGCAGGTGTTATGCAGCAAATTATAAAACTGGAACCTATTCGTATAGTTTATGTATCCTGTAACCCTGCAACGCTGGCTCGGGATAGCGAAGCGTTATTAAAAGCAGGATATACCATTGCGCGACTGGCGATGCTGGATATGTTCCCACACACGGGACATCTGGAATCGATGGTACTTTTCTCGCGCGTTAAATAGTTACGATTTGCCGATTTCGGCAGGTCTGGTCCCTAAAGGAGAGGACAATGGTTGCGGTAAGAAGTGCACATATCAATAAGGCTGGTGAATTTGATCCGGAAAAATGGATCGCAAGTCTGGGTATTACCAGCCAGAAGTCGTGTGAGTGCTTAGCCGAAACCTGGGCGTATTGTCTGCAACAGACGCAGGGGCATCCGGATGCCAGTCTGTTATTGTGGCGTGGTGTTGAGATGGTGGAGATCCTCTCGACATTAAGTATGGACATTGACACGCTGCGGGCGGCGCTGCTGTTCCCTCTGGCTGATGCCAACGTAGTCAGCGAAGATGTGCTGCGTGAGAGCGTCGGTAAGTCGGTCGTTAACCTTATTCACGGCGTGCGTGATATGGCGGCGATCCGCCAGCTGAAAGCGACGCACACTGATTCTGTTTCCTCCGAACAGGTCGATAACGTTCGCCGGATGTTATTGGCGATGGTCGATGATTTTCGCTGCGTAGTCATCAAACTGGCGGAGCGTATTGCTCATCTGCGCGAAGTAAAAGATGCGCCGGAAGATGAACGTGTACTGGCGGCAAAAGAGTGTACCAACATCTACGCACCGCTGGCTAACCGTCTCGGAATCGGACAACTGAAATGGGAACTGGAAGATTACTGCTTCCGTTACCTCCATCCAACCGAATACAAACGAATTGCCAAACTGCTGCATGAACGGCGTCTCGACCGCGAACACTACATCGAAGAGTTCGTTGGTCATCTGCGCGCTGAGATGAAAGCTGAAGGCGTTAAAGCTGAAGTGTATGGTCGTCCGAAACACATCTACAGTATCTGGCGCAAAATGCAGAAAAAGAACCTCGCCTTCGATGAGCTGTTTGATGTGCGTGCGGTACGTATTGTCGCCGAGCGTTTACAGGATTGTTATGCCGCACTGGGGATAGTGCACACTCACTATCGCCACCTGCCGGATGAGTTTGACGATTATGTCGCTAACCCGAAACCAAACGGTTATCAGTCTATTCATACCGTGGTTCTGGGGCCAGGTGGCAAAACCGTTGAGATCCAAATCCGCACCAAACAGATGCATGAAGATGCAGAGTTGGGTGTTGCTGCGCACTGGAAATATAAAGAGGGCGCGGCAGCTGGCGGCGCACGTTCGGGACATGAAGACCGGATTGCCTGGCTGCGTAAACTGATTGCGTGGCAGGAAGAGATGGCTGATTCCGGCGAAATGCTCGACGAAGTACGCAGCCAGGTCTTTGACGACCGGGTGTATGTCTTTACGCCGAAAGGTGATGTCGTTGATTTGCCTGCGGGATCAACGCCGCTGGACTTCGCTTACCACATCCACAGTGATGTCGGACACCGCTGCATCGGGGCAAAAATTGGCGGGCGCATTGTGCCGTTCACCTACCAGCTGCAGATGGGCGACCAGATTGAAATTATCACCCAGAAACAGCCGAACCCCAGCCGTGACTGGTTAAACCCAAACCTCGGTTACGTCACAACCAGCCGTGGGCGTTCGAAAATTCACGCCTGGTTCCGTAAACAGGACCGTGACAAAAACATTCTGGCTGGGCGGCAAATCCTTGACGACGAGCTGGAACATCTGGGGATCAGCCTGAAAGAAGCAGAAAAACATCTGCTGCCGCGTTACAACTTTAATGATGTCGACGAGTTGCTGGCGGCGATTGGTGGCGGGGATATCCGTCTCAATCAGATGGTGAACTTCCTGCAATCGCAATTTAATAAGCCGAGTGCCGAAGAGCAGGACGCCGCCGCGCTGAAGCAACTTCAGCAAAAAAGCTACACGCCGCAAAACCGCAGTAAAGATAACGGTCGCGTGGTGGTCGAAGGTGTTGGCAACCTGATGCACCACATCGCGCGCTGCTGCCAGCCGATTCCTGGAGATGAGATTGTCGGCTTCATTACCCAGGGGCGCGGTATTTCAGTACACCGCGCCGATTGCGAACAACTGGCGGAACTGCGCTCCCATGCGCCAGAACGCATTGTTGACGCGGTATGGGGTGAGAGCTACTCCGCCGGATATTCGCTGGTGGTCCGTGTGGTGGCTAATGATCGTAGTGGGTTGTTACGTGATATCACGACCATTCTCGCCAACGAGAAGGTGAACGTGCTTGGCGTTGCCAGCCGTAGCGACACCAAACAGCAACTGGCGACCATCGACATGACCATTGAGATTTACAACCTGCAAGTGCTGGGGCGCGTGCTGGGTAAACTCAACCAGGTGCCGGATGTTATCGACGCGCGTCGGTTGCACGGGAGTTAGGCAGAAATTTGCTCGTATCTACAATGTAGATTGATATATACTGTATCTACATATGATAGCGGTTTGAGGAAAGGGTTATGATCCACAGTAGCGTAAAGCGTTGGGGAAATTCACCGGCGGTGCGGATCCCGGCTACGTTAATGCAGGCGCTCAATCTGAATATTGATGATGAAGTGAAGATTGACCTGGTGGATGGCAAATTAATTATTGAGCCAGTGCGTAAAGAGCCCGTATTTACGCTTGCTGAACTGGTCAACGACATCACGCCGGAAAACCTCCACGAGAATATCGACTGGGGAGAGCCGAAAGATAAGGAAGTCTGGTAATGGTAAGCCGATACGTACCCGATATGGGCGATCTGATTTGGGTTGATTTTGACCCGACAAAAGGTAGCGAGCAAGCTGGACATCGTCCAGCTGTTGTCCTGAGTCCTTTCATGTACAACAACAAAACAGGTATGTGTCTGTGTGTTCCTTGTACAACGCAATCAAAAGGATATCCGTTCGAAGTTGTTTTATCCGGTCAGGAACGTGATGGCGTAGCGTTAGCTGATCAGGTAAAAAGTATCGCCTGGCGGGCAAGAGGAGCAACGAAGAAAGGAACAGTTGCCCCAGAGGAATTACAACTCATTAAAGCCAAAATTAACGTACTGATTGGGTAGTGTTACTAACTCACTTCTATTCTGGTCACAGGTTTCCACCTGACAGACCCGCAATTTTCAGGACAATTCAATGAATCAAATCGACCGTTTGCTCACTATTATGCAGCGCCTGCGCGATCCGGAAAACGGCTGCCCGTGGGATAAAGAGCAGACATTTGCCACCATTGCGCCTTACACCCTTGAAGAAACCTACGAAGTGCTGGACGCCATCGCCCGTGAAGATTTTGACGATCTTCGCGGTGAACTGGGCGATCTGCTATTCCAGGTGGTGTTTTACGCGCAAATGGCTCAGGAAGAAGGGCGCTTTGACTTTAATGATATTTGCGCTGCTATTAGCGATAAATTAGAGCGTCGCCATCCGCATGTTTTTGCTGACAGTTCTGCCGAAAACAGTAGTGAAGTGCTTGCCCGTTGGGAGCAAATCAAAACCGAAGAGCGCGCGCAGAAAGCGCAGCATTCGGCGCTGGACGATATTCCTCGTAGTTTACCGGCTTTAATGCGGGCGCAAAAAATCCAGAAACGTTGCGCCAACGTTGGCTTCGACTGGACAACGCTTGGCCCAGTGGTTGATAAAGTCTACGAAGAGATCGACGAGGTGATGTACGAGGCACGGCAGGCTGTTATCGACCAGGCTAAACTGGAGGAGGAAATGGGCGACCTGCTGTTTGCCACGGTTAATCTGGCTCGCCATTTAGGGACGAAAGCAGAAATCGCATTGCAAAAAGCGAACGAAAAATTCGAGCGTCGTTTTCGCGAAGTGGAGCGTATTGTTGCCGCGCGTGGACTGGAAATGACAGGTGTTGACCTCGAAACAATGGAAGAAGTCTGGCAACAGGTAAAACGGCAGGAAATTGATCTCTAAGGGAATTACGCGGTCAAGCGCGATTTGTGTCATTTTTTAAATGACAAGCGCTTGATTTGCGTCAAAAACATTTACCCCAAAGGGGCTATTTTCTCACTCCTGATTTCAATAGTGCGCTGGCGAAGAGGAGGGATAATGAAAGTTTGTGGCACAGGTCATGTTCGGGTATACTGCTTTCCCGTCCTGGTTATTCCATCGTCTTTTCAACCTAACTTCTCAGGTTCAGCATGACAACGAACTATATTTTTGTGACCGGCGGGGTCGTATCCTCTCTGGGTAAAGGCATTGCCGCAGCCTCCCTCGCAGCCATTCTTGAAGCCCGTGGCCTCAATGTGACCATCATGAAACTGGATCCGTACATCAACGTCGATCCAGGTACTATGAGCCCAATCCAACACGGGGAAGTGTTCGTTACTGAAGACGGCGCTGAAACCGACCTGGACCTGGGGCACTACGAGCGTTTCATTCGTACCAAAATGAGCCGCCGCAACAACTTCACCACGGGTCGTATCTACTCTGACGTTCTGCGTAAAGAACGCCGCGGTGACTACCTCGGCGCAACCGTGCAGGTTATTCCGCACATCACTAACGCAATCAAAGAGCGCGTGCTGGAAGGTGGCGAAGGTCATGACGTAGTACTGGTAGAAATCGGCGGTACAGTAGGTGATATCGAATCCTTGCCGTTCCTCGAAGCGATTCGCCAGATGGCTGTTGAAATTGGCCGTGAGCACACTCTGTTTATGCACCTGACGCTGGTGCCGTACATGGCAGCGTCTGGTGAAGTCAAAACCAAACCGACTCAGCACTCTGTAAAAGAGCTGCTCTCCATCGGTATCCAGCCTGACATCCTGATTTGTCGTTCAGATCGCGCTGTTCCGGCGAACGAACGTGCGAAGATTGCATTGTTCTGTAATGTTCCGGAAAAAGCGGTTATTTCTCTGAAAGACGTCGATTCCATCTATAAAATTCCGGGCCTGTTGAAATCTCAGGGGCTGGACGATTATATTTGTAAACGATTCAGCTTAAACTGCCCGGAAGCGAATCTGTCCGAATGGGAACAGGTTATCTTCGAAGAAGCGAACCCGGTAAGTGAAGTCACCATCGGTATGGTCGGCAAGTACATTGAACTGCCGGATGCTTATAAATCAGTGATCGAAGCACTGAAACACGGTGGGCTGAAGAATCGTGTCAGCGTCAACATCAAACTGATCGATTCACAAGATGTTGAAACGCGCGGCGTTGAAATCCTTAAAGGTCTGGACGCAATCCTCGTACCTGGCGGTTTCGGCTATCGTGGCGTAGAAGGCATGATTACGACCGCGCGTTTTGCGCGTGAGAACAATATTCCTTATCTGGGCATTTGCCTGGGTATGCAGGTGGCGTTAATTGATTACGCTCGCCATGTTGCCAACATGGAGAACGCCAACTCTACGGAATTTGTGCCAGACTGTAAGTACCCGGTTGTGGCGCTGATTACCGAGTGGCGCGATGAAAACGGCAACGTTGAAGTTCGTAGCGAGAAGAGCGATCTCGGCGGTACCATGCGTCTCGGCGCACAGCAGTGCCAGTTGGTTGACGATAGCCTGGTTCGCCAGCTGTACAATGCGCCGACAATTGTTGAGCGTCATCGTCACCGTTACGAAGTCAACAACATGCTGTTGAAACAGATTGAAGATGCAGGTCTGCGCGTTGCGGGCCGTTCCGGGGATGATCAGTTGGTCGAGATCATCGAAGTTCCGAATCACCCGTGGTTCGTGGCTTGCCAGTTCCATCCGGAGTTTACTTCTACTCCACGTGATGGTCACCCGCTGTTTGCAGGCTTTGTGAAAGCCGCCAGCGAGTTCCAGAAACGTCAGGCGAAGTAAGTAAAAAAGTTAGAACGGCAACGCGTACCCTGGGTACGCGTTGTTTGTCTGGAGTTTCAGTTTAACTAGTGACTTGAGGAAAACCTAATGTCCAAAATCGTAAAAATCATCGGTCGTGAAATCATCGACTCCCGTGGTAACCCGACTGTTGAAGCCGAAGTACATCTGGAGGGTGGTTTCGTCGGTATGGCAGCTGCTCCGTCAGGTGCTTCTACTGGTTCCCGTGAAGCTCTGGAACTGCGCGATGGCGACAAATCCCGTTTCCTGGGTAAAGGCGTAACCAAAGCTGTTGCTGCGGTAAACGGCCCGATCGCTCAGGCGCTGATTGGCAAAGATGCTAAAGATCAGGCTGGCATTGACAAGATCATGATCGACCTGGACGGCACCGAAAACAAATCCAAATTCGGCGCGAACGCAATCCTGGCTGTATCTCTGGCTAACGCCAAAGCTGCTGCAGCTGCTAAAGGTATGCCGCTGTACGAGCACATCGCTGAACTGAACGGTACTCCGGGCAAATACTCTATGCCGGTTCCGATGATGAACATCATCAACGGTGGTGAGCACGCTGACAACAACGTTGATATCCAGGAATTCATGATTCAGCCGGTTGGCGCGAAAACTGTGAAAGAAGCCATCCGCATGGGTTCTGAAGTTTTCCATCACCTGGCAAAAGTTCTGAAAGCGAAAGGCATGAACACTGCTGTTGGTGACGAAGGTGGCTATGCGCCGAACCTGGGTTCCAACGCTGAAGCTCTGGCTGTTATCGCTGAAGCTGTTAAAGCTGCTGGTTATGAACTGGGCAAAGACATCACTCTGGCGATGGACTGCGCAGCTTCTGAATTCTACAAAGACGGTAAATACGTTCTGGCTGGCGAAGGCAACAAAGCTTTCACCTCTGAAGAATTCACTCACTTCCTGGAAGAACTGACCAAACAGTATCCGATCGTATCTATCGAAGACGGTCTGGACGAATCTGACTGGGACGGTTTCGCATACCAGACCAAAGTTCTGGGCGACAAAATCCAGCTGGTTGGTGACGACCTGTTCGTAACTAACACCAAGATCCTGAAAGAAGGTATCGAAAAAGGTATCGCTAACTCCATCCTGATCAAATTCAACCAGATCGGTTCTCTGACCGAAACTCTGGCTGCAATCAAGATGGCGAAAGATGCTGGCTACACTGCAGTTATCTCTCACCGTTCTGGCGAAACTGAAGACGCTACCATCGCTGACCTGGCTGTTGGTACTGCTGCAGGCCAGATCAAAACTGGTTCTATGAGCCGTTCTGACCGTGTTGCTAAATACAACCAGCTGATTCGTATCGAAGAAGCTCTGGGCGAAAAAGCACCGTACAACGGTCGTAAAGAGATCAAAGGCCAGGCATAAGACTGACTTTATCTGATTTAAAAATGCCAGCCTCCGGGCTGGCATTTTTTATGGTTGAGTTACCAGCGGCCGGATGCGCCGCCACCTCCAGAAGAACCGCCCCCGCCGCTAAATCCGCCGCCACTTGAGCCTCCACCGGAACCGCTGTTGTCTGAATGATAACTTTTACCTGATGCTCTTTTCTGAAGTACACATAAACAGGTAAAGACCATAAATATGGTGAAAGTAAAAAAGAAGGAAAATACAGCAATGGAAAAAATTTTATCGGAGAACAGGAATAAATCTAAAAGATAGATTGCTGAAATACAGACTCCACTTTTACATGCGCGACAAAAATTACTGCCTTGATGAAAAAACCAGAAAGGGAAGAACATCACTGCAAATACCCAAAAAATAGCAAAGTAATAATGATCACTGGAAGACGCTGATTCACTTTCTGAAGGATTAGTCGGATATTGGTGTTGTGAAGTGAGTTGGCTATTCAAAGCGTTTATAGCTAGCTCTAATCCCTGAGCAAATTTTTGTTGTTTAAATGCGGGTATCATGTTGCTACGGATGATATCTCCAGCCAGAGCATCGGTTACCTTTTCTTCCAGCCCATAACCTACCTGGATGCGGACAGTACGATCTGACCAGGCAACAATGATCAGTATCCCATCATTACGTTTGGCATCTCCTAAACGCCAATTGTCAAAAACTCTTGTAGCATATTGTTCAATTGTCTCGTCTTTGGTTGTGGGAACAATTAATACAGCAATTTGCACTTGGGTATTATTGAAAATAGATTCTAACTTGTGCGTCAGTTCTTTCTTTTCTTGTGAGTTTAAGCTACTCGTAAGATCCGTAACTTGTTGCTGTAATTGTGGGACAATAGTTGGTTGGGCTGCAACAAAGGAACATACGAAAGTGAACATTAGTATGAAATAGCGCATTATAAATTTCTCATTAAATCTGGATAAATAAATTGACGGCGGCATCGGTAATTTTAGATTCGTTATCATTAAAAACTAATAC
>NZ_SJWV01000429.1:0-1134 GCF_004352695.1 Escherichia sp. KCJ4928 | reverse complement strand
ATGCAATCAGCGGCAAGTTGGAGTGGATTTAGATTTTTCAGATATGGTCTTATGATCTTTCCCTTACTTAATAAATAGCATGTATAGGATTCGGAAAGTCCAGCATCTATTTTGTACCTCATTATATTAGATAAGGATGTGAGAAATTCCTTGTTATCATTCGCAGCCATATATGCCAGTCCGAGTTCAGCCTCTGCGGCCTTACAGGCAAAATAGCTTAGTGAACACGCTTTTCGTCCCTCTTTAGTACTGGCTGATATTAGTGCCCATAATATTGCTTTGTCTGCCAAATCTAACTCTCTCTGAAATTGTCTTGCAGTAACTGCACTCGCAGAAATAGAGAAAAAAATACAATTGTTAATAACCTTGCCATATTTTTTAGTCCGTAACTGTTAATGTGCTATCTGGCTCTGAAAATATTAACTCATTTAATTTTTGCATGTCATTAGATAAACCAGTTATACAACCCTCGGAACAGAATCGAGGTCCTAAAGACGGACCAAAAGCGTTTAAACAACTATGTATTGAAAATCCATTGCGATTATAAGTTCCTGTATTAACTGACGGTACTAATCGTATGCCGTCAGGTTTTCTATTGCTTGCTCCCGGGTCATTAACATTCTAACTCCATAGGCCTTGAGGTATTGGCCATCTATTTATAAATGTGTACAACGGGGATTATTTTTACATTGCATATTATTACCAGAAGCGACTGGAATACTAAGCACATCATAAAAATTATCATCACATGGTATATCTGAAACACACGAAAGCATACCTAAAGTTATACTGTATAAACAGGTGGCTAATCCCAAGGGGATCGATTCCAGAAATCGGGTTCAACGGATACTGATAAAAATTCCACCTACCTTCCAGCCCAATCGGAGCCTGAGTGTTATACCGCCCCTGCTGCGGTTAATGTTACCGATAATAGTTATAGTACAGCCCTGATTCATCATCATACTACTGCTGCGGCAGTCTGATGAACTATTGCTTTTACGGATTCTCCTTATTCTTCCTTCTATCCATTCGCTTTAGCTTTTTGAGCTCTTGAAGTTTGCTCTTTGCATCAATATTACCGTTATTTACAGCGAATTCCATCCAATAAATAGCTCTATTCAAATTATAAGATTC
>NZ_SJWV01000428.1:0-1135 GCF_004352695.1 Escherichia sp. KCJ4928 | reverse complement strand
TGATCCCGTCAGACACCGTTTCCGGCATGGCTGCATATTCATCACGCAATATCCCCAGCTGGCTGATTAACGCGGGAACGACTTTATCCGCCGTCAGTTGACCATCGTCCGCCATCGCCTTCAGATCCTTACGGGCCACACCCATGCCTGCAGCCAGTGCGCGAATGATCCGGTCCCCACTTTCATTGACCGAATTAAATTCCTCGCCGCGCAATACCCCCTGTGCCAGCGCCTGGCTGAACTGGGTGATCACCGAACCCGCCTCTGCCGCACTGGCACCGGAAATTTTCAGCCCTGTCGAAATGGCCTCCGTCACCTTCAGCACATCATCAGCACTGTAACCATATTCACGCATTGAGGCGGCAGAACGAGCAAACAGGGCCGCATTATCCGAAAATGCGGTGCCTGTCCGCTGGCTGATATCCATCAGCACTTTCTGTGATGACGAAAATTCATCCGATGACTGCGACGCCTGTTTCAGACGGGCATTCACGGAGCTCCATTCATCCGCCAGCGAAATCAGGTGTCCGGTGGCAAAGGCACCGGCAAACGCACCGGTCATTCCGACAGCCGAAGCGCGGATTTCCGTCAACTGGCTGTTCAGCTCAGCCAGAGCCCGGCGCTGCTCCCTGGCTGCCGCAGCAGCCTGACGTCCGCCATTCTGCAGGGTCCGGTAATATTCACTGCCCATACGGGACGCCCGCTGGATCTCCGACTGGAATGACTGTGAATTTGCCGAAATTTTGATAATCAGTTCACGTAACGTCGCCATTCACCTTTCTCCGGGCGTAAAAAAAACCGCCTCAGCGGTTCTCATCATTCATGACTGTGCTGCAAAGCTCAGCGCGTCTTCCAGCGCCGCAAACGGATCCACCTCCGGTTTATCCTCATCCTCGCCCCAGCAGAGCATGGCGTCCTTCAGTGCAACATTCATCCCCTGTGCCCCGAAAACCGCTTTCACGATCTGTGCATTACGGATATCCCCGCGCTCATCACCCAGCGGGGATATGTAGTGGTCAAGTAATATTGGCCACGGTTTTACAGTAAAAATGGTATCTGTTCTCTGACTCTTCCGGCGTCAGCCCACCGTTATAATGGTGAGGTCTGACGCTGTTGTAGTAGTTCAATATGTAAT
>NZ_SJWV01000427.1:0-1167 GCF_004352695.1 Escherichia sp. KCJ4928 | reverse complement strand
GGTATTTACGGCATAAATATATATTAATTTTATATTTATCATGATGATTGAAATGAGGCTTTAATGTTGCAACGTAAAACTTTACGTAAATTAACATGGTTAACATTTATGCCACTATTGTTTGTAAATTCATATTTCGTAATGCTTCTGAATTTTTCGTGTGATGGTTTTAAATACTATGGTGTTTACTCTTGAGGGGACGGCCTATTTATAAAATACGGACATTTCAATAAATGCCCGTATAAACAGAGTATGATTCTGGCTGGTCGTTGAGTATCAATGTTGGACCGAATGTGAACGAATAAATAATTCGTTTATTTTACCACCCATTCTCTTTTCGATTCGTTGCTTGTACGCGTAGATGCTACGGATATCCATATCCAGAACTTCAGCAATCTGATATGGATTATAACCAGAAACCATATACCCCATTATGGTGAATTCCATCTGAGTTAATGTGTTACCTCTGGTAAATGATAAATAACGACCAATAAATAGTTGTCTGATCTTTTCATTGGCAACATCAAGACCATCATCATTATATATGACAGCAGATATTGCTGAGTTGTGTTTTCGCCAGTAATTAGCTAACGATTGCATATTGCGGTCGCTGACTAAAACAATCCCCATGTCAGTACTTGCAAGATAGTCAATCCAGTCTTTTTCAAGGAATAGACGTAAAAAACTTACTGAAAAATCGACAAAAATATATCCGCTTAATCTCGCATTGTGGTTTTTTGTTAAGATACCTTCTACCACACCACGATTAAAATATGAACTTTCTTCGGGCCACATACAAAAACACGAGTTTGCGCAGTACTGCAAACGCGGTGACTCTTCTGGCATTATTTGGCAATGCATTGAGCAACTATTGCATGTAAGACTTTTATAACGACTACAAAGCCCCATGTTAAGAACCTCCCTATCCGTATATAATTGCATAATTTCATTGGTGATTGATGATGTCAATACACCATGATTTTGTAATTTTGCTGGGAAAAATTGCGATTAATCTGTATTTGCTATAATTCTGATTAAGACATTTTAAAATGCATTTCTCGTTATTAAATATGATTATGTTTCACTGATTTAATCTTACCTGGTTGAGGGTGGTTCAGATAACTATCTCATGGTATGAGAATATCTATATCGCAAATTGTTTTTGAA
>NZ_SJWV01000426.1:0-1179 GCF_004352695.1 Escherichia sp. KCJ4928 | reverse complement strand
CAATATGTAAGATTTAATGTGAATTTGAAAAATCAGGACACAAATAATAGTTCATTTAGCTACGGAGATAACCGATTCGAGAAGTCTCAAGGTAGCAACTGGACATTTCAGGAATAATTGAGGAGGACTTATTGCATATTGGAATGGTTATATTATGGATATCAGCAATCAATTTGATCAGGGCGTTGATGATCTGAACCAGCAAGTTGAAAAAGCGTTGGAGGATTTAGCCAACCAATCCCTCCGACACGAAATTTCTTGCCGAATATCAAAGTGCATTAGCTGAGTATACATTATATCGAAATGCGCAATCTAACGTTGTAAAAGCGTATAAAGATCTTGATTCAGCAATCATACAAAACTTCCGCTAAACTGGATAAGGATTTTATTATGTCAGTAAGCAATATGCCACCTATTGATAGAGCTGAGCAATCAACTGCTCATGAAATACAGCAAGCGAAAGTGATTGATTTAAATGACCGGGTTCTCAATCTTGACAACCCGGATGATAAAATGATCTCCGCTTTTGCCAACTATGCTGTACAAACTGAAAATTGGCAGCAAAATGCGTTACAAGCATTAAGGTCTGATAAAGAGGGGTTAACTCCTGAAAAATTATTAGTCTTGCAGGATCATGTGCTTAATTATAATGTCGAGGTTTCATTGGTGGAACATTAGCAAGAAAGATTGTCGCTGCAGTTGAGACGTTGACCCGCTCATGAAATATATATCATTATTATTGTTTATCCTGCTGTTGTGCGGCTGCAAGTAGCAGGAATTATTGAACCATCTTGATCAACAGCAAGCTAATGATGTCCTTGCTGTTTTACAAAGACATAATATTAATGCTGAAAAGAAGGATCAAGGCAAAACAGGATTTTCAATATTTGTCGAACCAACGGATTTTGCTTCTGCGGTGGATTGGCTAAAAATCTACAATCTACCGGGTAAGCCTGATATTCAAATATCGCAGATGTTCCCTGCAGATGCACTCGTTTCATCTCCACGAGCGGAAAAAGCAAGGCTATATTCTGCTATTGAGCAGCGGTTAGAGCAATCTCTCAAAATTATGGATGGCATTATTTCTTCGAGAGTACATGTTAGTTACGATGTTGATAATGGCGATAGTGGTAAAACTGCTTTACCAATTCATATTTCTGTACTTGCAGTATATGAAAA
>NZ_SJWV01000425.1:0-1180 GCF_004352695.1 Escherichia sp. KCJ4928 | reverse complement strand
TGCCGGATTTTCATCGCGAGGATGACTGGTGGCGCAACGGCCAGAACCTGTACCTGGACAATATGGAGGCCACTGGCTTTTGCCGGGTGTCCCTGTCCTCTGCACAGGCAGGCGATATCCTGCTGTGCTGCTTTGGCGCATCGGTGCCGAATCATGCCGCCATTTACTGTGGCAACGGTGACCTGCTTCACCATATACCTGAACAACTGAGTAAACGGGAGAGGTATTCTGAAAAATGGCAACGACGAACGCATTCTGTCTGGCGTCACCGCCACTGGTCCGCATCTGCCTTCACGGGGATTTACAACGATTTGGTCGCCGCATCAGTCTGTATGTGAACACGGCAGCGGAGGCCATCCGTGCCCTGTCGCAGCAGGTGCCGGGATTCCGCTGTCAGATGAACGAAGGCTGGTACCAGATACGTATTGCCGGTGAGGATACCGCGCCGGACCAGATATCGCCCCGACTGCATGAGCCACTGAACCCGGGGGATGTCATTCATCTGGTTCCCCGGGCAGAAGGAGCCAAAAGTGGCGGAGTGTTTCAGGCCGTGCTTGGCGTTGCGCTGGTTGCGGCAGCTATCTGGATGCCGGGTATCGGTATTGCAGCCAGCAACATCATGTTCTCTATGGGCTCTGCAATGGCACTGGGTGGTGTGGCCCAGATGCTGGTCCCGAAGGCAAAGACGCCGGAGTACAAAAGTACGGATAACGGTAAACAGAACACGTATTTTTCGTCACTGGACAACATGATTGCTCAGGGGAATCCGGTGCCGGTGCCTTACGGTGAAATGCTGGTTGGTTCACGACGGATATCCCAGGACATCAGCACCCGTGATGAGGGCGGTGACGGGAAAGTGGTGGTTATCGGGCGGGGATGAAAAAAAATCCCGCAGTGTTCGGCGCCTGCGGGAAGAGATACGAAGATTAACTTTAAGGAATTTTTCATTATTCTGGCAGATGAACTGTAACGCAGCGTGATTATGAGCACTACAGTCAGTGTGCGGAAATGTGAATAAACTCAGAATTTTTATTCACCGGAAGAGGATTGCCGGATATCGGTGGCAGAGGACAGAAGGCATCATGCCGGGTTCAGGGGATAAAAAAATCCCGCAGAACTCCGTGCTGCGGGAAGAGAACGATGTTGACTAACCTGTTGGCGTTTTATTTTTATTGACCCG
>NZ_SJWV01000424.1:0-1183 GCF_004352695.1 Escherichia sp. KCJ4928 | reverse complement strand
TTGCTCATCATTTGCCAGCCAGGGAAACCTGCTGGGGCCGATTCTATTTTTCGCCGTTTACCTGCTTATCTTTTTCCTGCGCGTCGGCTGGACCCACGTCGGTTATTCAGTCGGCGTGAAGGCGATCGATAAAGTGCGAGAGAACTCGCAGATGATTGCTCGCTCGGCAACCATCCTCGGGATCACGGTAATCGGCGGGCTGATCGCTTCGTATGTGCATATTAACGTGGTGACATCGTTTGCCATCGACAGTACCCACAGCGTCGCGCTGCAACAGGATTTCTTCGATAAAGTCTTCCCGAACATTTTACCGATGGCCTACACCCTGCTGATGTATTACTTCCTGCGGGTGAAAAAAGCGCATCCGGTGCTGTTAATCGGCGTGACTTTTGTGCTCTCTATTGTTTGTTCCGCATTCGGCATTTTGTAAATGGAACGAGGCACTGCGTCTGGCGGTGCCTCTTTACTTAAGGAATTTCATCCTGTGCAAACCCTTCAGCAAGTTGAAAACTATACGGCGTTAAGTGAACGTGCCAGCGAATATTTATTGGCCGTGATCCGTAGCAAACCGGATGCCGTGATTTGCCTGGCGACCGGAGCCACGCCATTACTGACGTATCATTATCTGGTAGAAAAAATCCACCAGCAGCAGGTTGATGTCAGCCAGCTCACCTTCGTGAAGCTCGACGAATGGGTGGATCTGCCATTAACGATGCCTGGTACCTGCGAAACTTTCCTGCAACAGCATATCGTGCAGCAGCTGGGGCTACGTGAAGACCAGCTCATCAGCTTTCGCTCCGAAGAGATAAATGAGACAGAGTGCGAACGGGTAACGAACCTGATTGCGCGCAAAGGCGGTCTGGATTTATGCGTTCTAGGATTGGGGAAAAACGGTCATCTTGGGCTGAACGAACCGGGAGAAAGCCTACAACCGGCCTGCCATATCAGTCAACTTGATGCCAGAACACAGCAACATGAGATGTTAAAAACCACGGGTCGCCCCGTGACTCGTGGGATCACCTTAGGCCTGAAGGATATTCTCAATGCCCGCGAGGTTTTGTTATTGGTGACTGGCGAAGGAAAGCAGGATGCGACAGAACGTTTTCTCACGGCTAAAGTCTCCACCGCTATCCCGGCTTCGTTTTTATGGCTGCACAGTAACTTTATTTGTTTAATTAATACC
>NZ_SJWV01000423.1:0-1195 GCF_004352695.1 Escherichia sp. KCJ4928 | reverse complement strand
GTTTTGAGACTCATAGAGATGTCTCAAAACTAAAATTTGGCTCCTCTGACTGGACTCGAACCAGTGACATACGGATTAACAGTCCGCCGTTCTACCGACTGAACTACAGAGGAATCGTGAGAACGAGGCGAATATTAGCGATGTCCACCCACAATGTCAAAGCCTGTTTTTTAAATTTGAAATCGTTTGCTGAAATAATCTGCATTTTGTCGTTTATTCCGACACAACTGGCTTTTTTTCACACTTTTGCGGCTCGGGTCGAGGGTATTTCCATAGCCAACGTCCAGTAACCATTCGCCAGTAAAACAGCACGGCCCGCACAGCCCAGTCGGCAAACATTCCCATCCAGACACCAACCACACCCCAGCCAAGCATGATTCCCAGCACATAACCGACTACAACCCGACAACCCCACATGCTCAACATCGAAACCCACATGGCGTAACGGGCATCACGAGCACCTTTAAATCCAGCGGGTAGCACCCATGAGGCGGACCAAATAGGCATAAATAAAGCATTTAGCCAAATCAGAATCACAACGACATGTTTAACCTGTGGATCCTGGGTGTAAAACGATGCCATAACCCCGGCAAAGGGAGCCGTTAGCCAGGCGATGGCCGTTAATCCAAGAGTGGAAAGCCAGAACACATGCCGCAACTGAATCTCTGCTTGCGCTATCTGCCCTACCCCCAACCTTCGGCCTGTAATGATCGTAGAAGTAGAGCCGAGCGCACTTCCGGGTAAGTTGATAAGAGCCGCAATTGAAAACGCGATAAAATTTCCGGCAATAACACTGGTCCCCATCCCGGCAACGAACATTTGGGTTAATAACCGACCACTGGTAAATAACACTGATTCGACACTCGCTGGAATACCAATCCCCATGACTTCCCAGATAATGCTAAAATTCAGCTGTTTAAAATAGCTCTTTAACGAAATCCTTAGCGCAGGATTAAAACCAATCGCCAGCACCCACAAAATTGCAACTGCGCCAATATAACGAGAAATGGTTAAACCCAACCCAGCCCCGACAAATCCCAGTCCCGGCCAGGAGAAAAGGCCGTAAATCAATATGCCGCTAATAATAATATTAAGAATATTCAGGCTACCGTTAATCAGTAGCGGTATTTTCGTATTCCCTGCACCACGAAGTGCCCCACTACCAATCAAAGTGATGGCAGCTGCTGGATAACTG
>NZ_SJWV01000422.1:0-1218 GCF_004352695.1 Escherichia sp. KCJ4928 | reverse complement strand
AGCGACAGCGTTTCAGTACAGGAATTAAAAGCCAGCTTTTGCTCAGTAAAAACACACTCAACTAATAATATCTCAGCAGATATTATCCTGACCAGGACACCTCACATTACTGAATTCTCTTCCGACAGTATCACTGCACAAATAAAAAAGAACGGGATAAATATTCAGACCGGAAGAATGGTGTCACAAAAGCATTTAATCATTACGCATGACCAGGAAGGGAAACACTTAACCACATGGTATCAACAGATATCATTACGTGTGCACTCTTATAAAAAACACACAGAAGAAGTAAGATAATTATAAATGTAAATTTAATATCTCCCAGTGACATCTCCCCCACAATACACTGAAAAATACTCACAGCAGTAAACACAGACACACCTGATAATCATGCAGCCGATAAATATTTTCCCCTTTACGGAGAAATCAGCCTGCTGTTTAACAATAACGGCGTATTTTCATGGAAGGAGATCACCCAGTAACGGATAAGTCCTGATCTCCTTCATGTTAATACGCAACAATCCCATCGATTCAAAACAATTTCAGACAGATATTATCTCCGTGAATCCCCCGCCACCTTTCCGGTGCGCGGGGTTTTGTCTTTTTTCACCGGGAATACATGTATGAATCCGTCTGATGCCATTGAGGCAATTGAAAAACCGCTCTCCTCCCTGCCTTACTCGCTTTCCCGTCACATCCTGGAACATCTGCGCAAACTCACCCGTCACGAACCCGTGATTGGCATTATGGGTAAAAGCGGGGCCGGTAAATCCTCACTCTGTAATGCACTGTTTCAGGGGGAGGTCACCCCGGTCAGTGATGTTCACGCCGGCACCCGGGAAGTACGGCGCTTCCGTCTGAGTGGCCACGGTCACAGCATGGTTATCACTGACCTGCCCGGGGTGGGCGAGAGCCGGGACAGGGATGCAGAGTATGAGGCCCTGTACCGTGACATTCTGCCTGAACTGGACCTGGTACTGTGGCTGATTAAAGCCGATGACCGTGCCCTGTCTGTGGATGAGTATTTCTGGCGACACATCCTGCACCGGGGACATCAGCGGGTACTGTTTGTGGTGACGCAGGCCGACAAAACGGAGCCCTGCCATGAATGGGATATGGCCGGTATTCAGCCTTCTCCTGCACAGGCACAGAATATTCGCGAAAAAACGGAGGCGGTATTCCGTCTGTTCCGGCCCGTACATCCGGTTGTGGCCG
>NZ_SJWV01000421.1:0-1225 GCF_004352695.1 Escherichia sp. KCJ4928 | reverse complement strand
AGGGTCAGCCGGACGGTGATAAACGGTACTCATGCTGCAGGCAGCCAGCTGTCGTCCTGCCAGATTTCTTCCAGCAGAGACAGGATACGTTCTTTATCCTTGTCGTTGCGGGCTCCTGTGACAGATACAGACGGGGCGCTGCCCTGGTCTATACGCAGCCAGATTTCCGGGGAGTGTGGTTTCAGACGTTGTTCGATTTCATTCTGTAGCGCCTGAAGTGTGCCTGATTTGAGGTTTTTTGTGCTCTGGCGGTCGAAAAGAATTTCAATGCGGATCATGTTCTCATCTTCCTTTTCTTTTGCTGTATGCATATACAGTATTCTAATAACTGAATCCGCACACAGTCAAATGTCATTGTTCTGATTAAAAAACGCTCAATTCTCTGAGGGTGTGGCTGTATGCCTGCTGTGAAGTGCTGTGTCCAGCTTATCCACAGCATTTTGTGCACGGTTCTGTGGACAAAATACCTGGTTACCCAGGCCGTGCCGGCACGTTAACCGGGCTGCATCCGATGCAAGTGTGTCTCTGTCGCCGGCCTCCTCACCCGGTCACGTTTCGTCGTTCCTCCTCCACGAGCTGCGGCTTCGGGGCCGCACCTGCATTCGTATGCGGTCGCCCGGTTACAGGTGCGGCACGGCCTGATGGAGGCCGCATGTAAGAGGAGAATTCCCATGCCAAACTGGTGCTCAAATCGTATGCATTTTTCTGGTGAACCGGCACAGATTGCTGAGATTAAACGACTGGCCAGCGGTGCAGTCACACCGCTTTATCGCCGCGCCACAAATGAAGGTATTCAGCTGTTTCTGGCCGGAAGTGCCGGACTTCTGCAGACCACTGAAGATGTGTGGTTTGAACCGTGCCCCGGACTGACGGCTGCTGGACGTGGCGTTGTATCGCCGGAGAATATCGCGTTCACCCGCTGGCTGACACACCTGCAGGACGGTGTACTGCTGGATGAGCAAAACTGCCTGATGCTGCATGAACTCTGGCTGCAGAGCGGTATTGGCCGGCGTCGCTGGAAAGGATTACCGGATGATGTCAGGGAAACCATCACTGTGCATTTCACCGCCAAAAGAGGTGACTGGTGTGACATCTGGGGTAACGAGGATGTATCGGTGTGGTGGAACCGTCTGTGTGACAACGTACTGCCGGAAAAAACCATGCCGTTTGACCTGCTGACGGTTCTGCCCACCCGCCTTGATGTTGAAGTGAATGGCTTTAACGG
>NZ_SJWV01000420.1:0-1234 GCF_004352695.1 Escherichia sp. KCJ4928 | reverse complement strand
GGCGCAGAAGCCACCGCGGCCACATTCCCGTTACCGGCCTGTTTCACCGGCTGCGCCGTGGCGGCCTTACCGGCTTCCAGTTCACGCAGGCGCTTCAGGTGCGCATCCACCTGACGTATTTCCGCTGCGGTGTTGTCGTAATGCTCTTCCTCCTCCACATCCAGCGTGCGCCCTTCCTCTGCGGCTTTGGTCATGACCTCCTCAAGGGAGGCTGCCAGTGCTGCACGCTTGTTTTCAAAACTTTTAATCTGTTCGCCAATATTCATTATGGTCTTTTCCTTATGAAAAACGGTTGTTGACTGTGCCGCAGCGCCGGCAGAAGATGCGATTTTCACCACCGGTTTCCGGTTGCCGGACGCGGCAGAAAACTGGCGGTCGTAAGATTTAATGGTCCGGATGGTGCATTCCGCATTCGCGGGCACGGTGACGGCAGACACCTCCATCAGCTCCCAGCGCAGAAAATGCAGTCCGCCTCCGTCCAGAAAGGTGTATTCATGAGGACGGAAGCCCACGGACAGCCCCCTGACCAGCCCGGTCTTAATGGCCGCCCAGGCCTCATCCAGCCTGGCAGCCAGTTGCGATGGCATATCCGGCACGGGCTTCGCCAGTGTTGCCGTGATTTCCAGCCCTTCGCTGACCCGGCGCACCGTACACTGCCCCACCGGGCGGGAATGGTCATGCTGCCAGAGAAACGGGATCGCACTGCCAAACTCCGCGCCCTCCGGCTCCAGGATGTCACCATCCCGATCCGGAGAAGGCGTTGACGCAATCCCGGTGATCACCCGCTCATCCTCACTGAAGGATTTCACCGTCAGCAGGGAGCAGGCCCGTTTAAGAGTCACATCAGCCTCCTGAAAATAAAAAAACCGCCGCAGCGGTCCATGATGGTTACAGGGTGAACAGGGTTATATGAAAAAAACCGCATATTCTTTCTTTTTCGGCTCCGGATTCAGGGACATCAGGGATACCGCATTGAAGAGCGCCATCAGCGGGTCAATTTTCCCCCGTCCGCTGGCCTGTTTGGTAATAAGGATGGCGTTACCTTTCGGCTCCACCCGGGCATTGCCAACGCACCAGGCCATCAGTGGCTGACCACCATGCACCAGCACTCCCTCAGCCAGTTTGCGCTCGGTGGTTTTTATGGCCCCGCCCAGCTTCCAGCCCTGGCTTATCCCCACAACAATTCCGTCGGGGATCCCGGCTTCCGCCAGTGAATCCAGAATCTGCCCCACAC
>NZ_SJWV01000041.1:0-28390 GCF_004352695.1 Escherichia sp. KCJ4928 | reverse complement strand
TATATATTGACCACAACTGATACATCAGATTATGTGATGACTCGTGCTTAGATCAATTTTTGCAATCATTAGCAAAAAGATTAATAAACCATCTATATCAATTTATCCAACCTATTCTGCCGTTCAAGAAATCGCCGAACAGTTATTTTTAACAAATTTTTCTCTTCCCATTGACTTTCCCGGACACCTTGTCTGACCTAAGGTGCGCGAAAGCCACTTTTTCCTTCCTGAGTTATCCACAAAGTTATGCACTTGCAAGAGGGCCATTTTCACACTATCTTGCAGTGAATCCCAAACATACCCCCTATATATAGTGTTCTAAGCAGCTTCCCGTACTACAGGTAGTCTGCATGAAACTATTGCGGAAAGAATTCCAAAAACAGGTACGACATACATGAATCAGAATCTGCTGGTGACAAAGCGCGACGGTAGCACAGAGCGCATCAATCTCGACAAAATCCATCGCGTTCTGGATTGGGCGGCAGAAGGACTGCATAACGTTTCGATTTCCCAGGTCGAGCTGCGCTCCCACATTCAGTTTTATGACGGTATCAAGACCTCTGACATCCACGAAACCATTATCAAGGCGGCCGCAGACCTGATCTCCCGTGATGCGCCGGATTATCAGTATCTCGCCGCGCGCCTGGCGATCTTCCACCTGCGTAAAAAAGCCTACGGCCAGTTTGAGCCGCCTGCGCTGTACGACCACGTGGTGAAAATGGTCGAGATGGGCAAATACGATAATCATCTGCTGGAAGACTACACGGAAGAAGAGTTCAAGCAGATGGACACGTTTATCGATCACGACCGTGATATGACCTTCTCTTATGCTGCCGTTAAGCAGCTGGAAGGCAAATATCTGGTACAGAACCGCGTGACCGGCGAAATCTACGAAAGCGCCCAGTTCCTTTATATTCTGGTTGCCGCGTGCCTGTTCTCGAACTACCCGCGTGAAACGCGCCTGCAATATGTGAAGCGTTTTTACGACGCGGTTTCCACATTTAAAATTTCGCTGCCGACGCCAATCATGTCCGGCGTGCGTACCCCGACTCGTCAGTTCAGCTCCTGCGTACTGATCGAGTGCGGTGACAGTCTGGATTCCATCAACGCTACCTCCAGCGCGATTGTGAAATACGTTTCCCAGCGTGCCGGGATCGGCATCAACGCCGGGCGTATTCGTGCGCTGGGTAGCCCGATTCGCGGTGGTGAAGCGTTCCATACCGGCTGTATTCCGTTCTACAAACATTTCCAGACAGCGGTGAAATCCTGCTCTCAGGGCGGCGTGCGCGGCGGTGCGGCAACGCTGTTCTACCCGATGTGGCATCTGGAAGTGGAAAGCCTGCTGGTGTTGAAAAACAACCGTGGTGTGGAAGGCAACCGCGTGCGCCATATGGACTACGGGGTACAGATCAACAAACTGATGTATACCCGCCTGCTGAAAGGTGAAGATATCACCCTGTTCAGCCCGTCCGACGTACCGGGGCTGTACGACGCATTCTTCGCCGATCAGGAAGAGTTTGAACGCCTGTATACCAAATATGAGAAAGACGACAGCATCCGCAAGCAGCGTGTGAAAGCCGTTGAGCTGTTCTCGCTGATGATGCAGGAACGTGCGTCTACCGGTCGTATCTATATTCAGAACGTTGACCACTGCAATACCCATAGCCCGTTTGATCCGGCCATCGCGCCAGTGCGTCAGTCTAACCTGTGCCTGGAGATAGCCCTGCCGACCAAACCGCTGAACGACGTCAACGACGAGAACGGTGAAATCGCGCTGTGTACGCTGTCTGCTTTCAACCTGGGCGCAATTAATAGCCTGGATGAACTGGAAGAGCTAGCAATTCTGGCGGTTCGTGCACTTGACGCGCTGCTGGATTATCAGGATTACCCGATCCCGGCCGCCAAACGTGGAGCGATGGGTCGTCGTACGCTGGGTATTGGTGTGATCAACTTCGCTTACTACCTGGCGAAGCACGGTGTGCGTTACTCCGACGGCAGCGCCAACAACCTGACGCATAAAACCTTCGAAGCGATTCAGTATTACCTGCTGAAAGCGTCTAACGAGCTGGCAAAAGAGCAAGGCGCGTGCCCGTGGTTTAACGAAACCACTTACGCGAAAGGGATCCTGCCGATCGATACCTATAAGAAAGATCTGGATACCATCGCTAATGAGCCGCTGCATTACGACTGGGAAGCATTGCGTGAATCAATCAAAACGCACGGCCTGCGTAACTCCACGCTTT
Organism: Escherichia sp. KCJ4928; assembly: GCF_004352695.1. NCBI lineage: Bacteria > Pseudomonadati > Pseudomonadota > Gammaproteobacteria > Enterobacterales > Enterobacteriaceae > Escherichia > Escherichia sp. KCJ4928. The sequence continues at coordinate 26,147 of NZ_SJWV01000041.1, read as the reverse complement.
CTGCCCTGATGCCGTCAGAGACTTCTTCACAGATCTCTAACGCCACTAACGGTATTGAACCGCCGCGCGGTTACGTCAGCATCAAAGCGTCGAAAGACGGTATTTTGCGCCAGGTGGTGCCGGACTACGAGCACCTGCACGACGCCTATGAGCTGCTGTGGGAAATGCCGGGTAACGATGGCTACCTGCAACTGGTAGGTATCATGCAGAAATTTATCGATCAGTCGATCTCTGCTAACACCAACTACGATCCGTCACGTTTCCCGTCAGGAAAAGTGCCGATGCAGCAGTTGCTGAAAGACCTGCTCACCGCCTACAAATTCGGGGTCAAAACGCTGTATTATCAGAACACCCGTGACGGCGCTGAAGACGCGCAGGACGATCTGGTGCCGTCAATCCAGGACGATGGCTGCGAAAGCGGCGCATGTAAGATCTGATAATCCCCCAGCCTTTGCACCAAACCGTCCCCTCTCCCCTTGCGGGAGAGGGTTAGGGTGAGGGGTAATAAAACCACAGGACACACTCATGGCATATACCACCTTTTCACAGACGAAAAATGATCAGCTCAAAGAACCGATGTTCTTTGGTCAGCCGGTCAACGTGGCTCGCTACGATCAGCAAAAATATGACATCTTCGAAAAGCTGATCGAAAAGCAGCTCTCTTTCTTCTGGCGTCCGGAAGAAGTTGACGTTTCTCGCGACCGTATCGATTACCAGGCACTGCCTGAACACGAAAAACACATCTTTATCAGCAACCTGAAATATCAGACGCTGCTGGATTCCATTCAGGGCCGTAGCCCGAACGTGGCACTGCTGCCGCTGATCTCGATCCCGGAACTGGAGACCTGGGTCGAAACCTGGGCGTTCTCAGAAACGATTCATTCCCGTTCCTATACTCATATCATTCGTAATATCGTTAACGATCCGTCTGTTGTGTTTGACGATATCGTCACCAACGAGCAGATCCAGAAACGTGCGGAAGGGATCTCCAGCTATTACGATGAGCTGATCGAAATGACCAGCTACTGGCATCTGCTGGGCGAAGGTACCCACACCGTTAACGGTAAAACTGTGACCGTTAGCCTGCGCGAGCTGAAGAAAAAACTGTATCTCTGCCTGATGAGCGTTAACGCGCTGGAAGCGATTCGTTTCTACGTCAGCTTTGCTTGTTCCTTCGCATTTGCAGAACGCGAATTGATGGAAGGCAACGCCAAAATTATTCGCCTGATTGCCCGCGACGAAGCCCTGCACCTGACCGGCACCCAGCATATGCTGAATCTGCTGCGCAGCGGCGCGGACGATCCTGAGATGGCGGAAATTGCCGAAGAGTGTAAGCAGGAGTGCTATGACCTGTTTGTTCAGGCAGCTCAACAGGAGAAAGACTGGGCGGATTATCTGTTCCGCGACGGTTCGATGATTGGTCTGAATAAAGACATTCTCTGCCAGTACGTTGAATACATCACCAATATCCGTATGCAGGCAGTCGGTTTGGATCTGCCGTTCCAGACGCGCTCCAACCCGATCCCATGGATCAACACCTGGCTGGTGTCTGATAACGTGCAGGTTGCTCCGCAGGAAGTGGAAGTCAGTTCTTATCTGGTCGGGCAGATTGACGCGGAAGTGGACACCGACGATTTGAGTAACTTCCAACTCTGATGGCCCGCGTTATCCTGCGCATCACTGGCACACAACTGCTGTGCCAGGATGAACACCCTTCCCTTCTGGCGGCGCTGGAATCCCACAATGTGGCGGTTGAGTATCAGTGTCGCGAAGGTTACTGCGGCTCCTGTCGCACCCGTCTGGTTGCAGGTCAGGTTGACTGGATTGCCGAACCGTTAGCCTTTATTCAGCCGGGGGAAATTTTGCCCTGTTGTTGCCGGGCAAAAGGCGATATTGAAATCGAGATGTGAATTGGTTGTAGTGCCAGATACAACGCTTATGCGTCTTATCTGGCCTACAACGATTACATGGCGTAGTAATACGCTTTCACCTGCTCCCAGTCCGCTTTGGGGATTGGCTCCAGATATTTTTCCAGCTGGCGGAAGTCATGATTAATCGCTTTATCGCGACGCAAGCGGCGACGACTTTTCTCCAGGTCAAGAAAACCAGCTTCTGCATTACCTTCTGTTTTCACATAGATATGGCGAACATAACAACAGCCATGCTGACGATTAATGCTATGCATTTTCTTAAACGCCAGCGCCACTGCTTTCAACATGGCTTGCCGTACTTCGTCAGAATAAGGCAATACTGCATGCTGGGCATACCAGTCAGCAATGCTGATGAACCCCGCCATATCTTCAGTCACCAGCAACGCTCGCCATTCACCCTCAATTTTCACCGCTTCACCAAAAACGATCTTCGGCACGATGACACCGGCCCGTTCCAGTTCTTTAATTACCGCAACCTCACGGACAATCGTTGGTCGGCCGAACGGATAACGTACGGAATGAAACAGATGATGCGTCATGCGCTTTACATACAGCTTTTTGCCGTTGCGCTCGACGCATTGCACCCCGCTCATACCATTACGGCGATAGTTAGGCTCTTCAACCCAGTCGCCCTCTGTTGCCCACCAGTGATTAAATTCGTCGTACTTTGCTGAAACTGCCATACCCTATCGCCTGTCATTTTTATTAACGACAATGACTATAGGTGGTTACCTGAGGAAAATCTTAATGAAACGTGTCGTATTAATGAATTTCTTTTGCCACTACTAGCGTGACACCGCTTTTACCCTTCATTTGCAGCGCATAGATTCCACCAGCCACTACCACTAATAGTGCGCCCAGTAGATAAAATGTGAATTTAATCAGTAGGATACAGCGATGAAGTTTATTCGACAGGGATTAGGCATCGCCTTACAACCAGAGTTAACGCTGAAAAGCATTGCAGGTGAATTGTGTTCCGTTCCTCACGAACCAACCTTCTATCGACAGATTTCGTTGTTGGCTAAAGAAAAGCCGGTAGAAGGCAGTCCACTGTTTTTACTACAAACGTGTACGGAACAACTCGTGGTGAATGGAAAAATTTGATGTGAGACAGGATGGCGCATGAACGCCATCCTGCAGTAGCATTACTCTTTATTAAGGAATTTTACTGCCTTATCAGGGAAATCAGTAAACAGCCCATTTACACCCGCTTTGTTATACAGAGCATCATATAACTGATTCACATCAGTAGTGTATTCAGGCAGTTTATCTGACCGCACGGTATAAGGATGCACTACCAGTTTATTCTGCTGAGCATCTTGCACCATGCCAGTGAGTTTGATATTACCCGGCTGCGATGTTTCCTCAATCAACATATGGTAATCCGGCCCGATACCGTCGGCATATTCCGCCACCTGTTTCATAGCACCCGGCTTAAACATCCAGTCGTAGTTGTAATTAACCCAGCTTCCATCCGGCTGTTTCTGCTGCGTTTCATTCCAGTCGGTATAGGCAATCAGCTGTACCAGATTGAGATCCATGCCCATTTTGGGTTCCAGCTCATTCTTAATACGCTTCAGCTCATCAGCATCAAAACATTGCAAATAAACTTTGTCGTCCTTACCGGTGTAACCATATTTCTTCAGCACTTCCAGCGTTTTTGCCGCAATATCCTTCCCTTCCTGATGATGGAACCACGGCGCTTTAATTTCTGGATAGATACCGATATTTTTCCCGGTAGAGTGATTTAACCCCTGAACAAATTCAATCTCTTCTTCAAAGGTGTGCACCCGGAAGTCGGACTTACCCATTGGGAAACGCCCCGGATAAGTCTGTACTTTTTTACCGTTTTCAATATCGAAACCTTCGGTAAATTTCAGCGACTTAATTTCATCCAGCGTGAAATCTATCGCGTAGTAACGACCGTCTTTGCGCGCCCGATCCGGGAAACGATCGGCAACATCAGTAACACGATCGAGATAATGGTCATGCAGAACAACCAGATGGTCGTCTTTGGTCATCACCAAATCCTGTTCCAGATAATCCGCTCCCTGCGCATACGCCATCGCTTTTGCTGGCAGCGTATGCTCCGGCAAATATCCACTGGCACCGCGATGGGCGATGACTATTTTTTCGTTGCTGTCCGCCGCCATTGCACTGCTTCCCATGACTATAGTGCTCATCATGATCGCCATGCTAAGGTTTTTCAGCTTCAATTTCATGCCATTAGCCTCCGTTGCGTTTTTGCAGTAATTGTTCATGGCGACGTTTTTCGCCAATCATCACAACAATCAACAAGATAACCGCCAGAATGCTGCCGCCAATCATTACCATAAAGCCGCCATCCCAGCCGAAGAAGTCCACGGTGTAGCCAACAATCGCGCTCGCCGCCACCGAACCGCCCAGGTAACCAAACAGCCCGGTAAAGCCCGCTGCCGTACCTGCCGCTTTTTTCGGTGCCAGTTCCAGCGCATGCAGACCGATCAGCATCACAGGACCGTAGATCAGGAAGCCGATAACAATCATACAAATCATATCGACGGTTGGGTTACCTGCCGGGTTCATCCAGTAAACGATAGTCGCGATGGTCACCAGTGTCATAAAGAAAACGCCGGTTGCCCCACGGTTGCCACGGAAGACTTTATCCGACATCCAGCCGCACAGCAGGGTGCCCGGAATACCCGCATACTCATAGAAGAAGTAGGCCCAGGAAGATTTATCCAGCGCGAAATGTTTAACCTCTTTCAGGTAAGTCGGTGACCAGTCGAGGATGCCGTAACGCAGCAGATAAACGAACACGTTGGCGATGGCGATATACCACAGCAATTTGTTCGGCAACACGTACTGCATGAAGATCTGCTTCGCCGTCAGTTCCTGTTCCGCTTTTTCGTTATAGTCGTCCGGGTAATCATTTTTGTACTCTTCGATCGGCGGCAAACCACAAGATTGCGGGGTATCGCGCATCATCGCAAAGGCGAATAATGCCACCAGAATGGCGCAGAAAGCGGGCATATAGAGCGCCGCATGCCAGTCATTGAACCAGGCCATCCCCAGCAGGAACAGCAGCGGCGGAATACCACCACCGACGTTGTGCGCACAGTTCCACGCTGACACAATGCCGCCACGTTCTTTCTGCGACCACCAGTGCACCATAGTACGACCACACGGCGGCCACCCCATCCCCTGGAACCAACCGCAGAGGAACAACAGTACAAACATCACCGCAATGCTCGACGTCGCCCATGGCACAAAGCCCATAAACAACATCACTGCCGCCGCCAGAATCAAACCTGCGGGCAGGAAAACGCGCGGATTCGAGCGATCCGATACCGAACCCATGATGAATTTCGAAAATCCATAAGCAATCGAGATCCCCGAAAGGGCAAAACCTAAATCACCGCGTGAGAATCCCTGCTCAACCAGATAAGGCATAGCAAGCGCAAAGTTCTTACGAACCAAATAGTAAGCCGCATAGCCAAAGAATATCCCCAGGAAAATTTGCCAGCGCAATCGACGATAAGTCGGATCGATCTCCGCGGCAGGTAAGCGCGCTTTGTGTGGCGCTGGTTTAAAAATACTCAACATTGATAGCCTCCGTGGCCCGTGGTCTTATTTATGATTAACAGCCTGATTCAGTGAGAGAACCTGCCGTTTCTTGAGTTGCCGCGATGTTAAGAAAACATTCATAAATTAAATGTGAATTGCCGCACACATTATTAAATAAGATTTACAAAATGTTCAAAATGACGCATGAAATCACGTTTCACTTTCGAATTATGAGCGAATATGCGCGAAATCAAACAATTCATGTTTTTACTATGGCTAAATGGTAAAAAACGAACTTCAGAGGGATAACAATGAAAACTCGCGACTCGCAATCAAGTGACGTGATTATCATTGGCGGCGGCGCAACGGGAGCCGGGATTGCCCGCGACTGTGCCCTGCGCGGGCTGCGCGTGATTTTGGTTGAGCGCCACGACATCGCAACCGGTGCCACCGGGCGTAACCACGGCCTGCTGCACAGCGGTGCGCGCTATGCGGTAACCGATGCGGAATCGGCCCGCGAATGCATTAGTGAAAACCAGATCCTGAAACGCATTGCACGTCACTGCGTTGAACCAACCAACGGCCTGTTTATCACCCTGCCGGAAGATGACCTCTCATTCCAGGCCACTTTTATTCGCGCCTGCGAAGAAGCAGGGATCAGCGCAGAAGCTATAGACCCGCAGCAAGCGCGCATTATCGAACCTGCCGTTAACCCGGCACTGATTGGCGCGGTGAAAGTTCCGGATGGCACCGTTGATCCATTTCGTCTGACCGCAGCAAACATGCTGGATGCCAAAGAACACGGTGCCGTTATCCTTACCGCTCATGAAGTCACGGGGCTGATTCGTGAAGGCGCGACGGTGTGCGGTGTTCGTGTACGTAACCATCTCACCGGCGAAACTCAGGCCCTTCATGCACCTGTCGTGGTTAATGCCGCTGGGATCTGGGGGCAACACATTGCCGAATATGCCGATCTGCGCATTCGCATGTTCCCGGCGAAAGGATCGCTGCTGATCATGGATCACCGCATTAACCAGCATGTGATCAACCGCTGCCGTAAACCTTCCGACGCCGATATTCTGGTGCCTGGCGATACCATTTCGCTGATTGGTACCACCTCTTTACGTATTGATTACAACGAGATTGACGATAATCGAGTGACGGCAGAAGAGGTTGATATTCTGCTGCGTGAAGGGGAAAAACTGGCCCCCGTGATGGCGAAAACGCGCATTTTGCGGGCCTATTCTGGCGTGCGCCCGCTGGTTGCCAGCGATGACGACCCGAGCGGACGTAACGTCAGCCGTGGCATCGTGCTGCTCGACCATGCTGAACGCGATGGTCTGGACGGATTTATCACCATCACCGGTGGCAAACTGATGACCTATCGGCTGATGGCTGAATGGGCTACCGACGCGGTATGCCGCAAACTGGGCAACACGCGCCCCTGTACGACTGCCGATCTGGCACTGCCTGGTTCACAAGAACCCGCTGAAGTTACCTTGCGTAAAGTCATCTCCCTGCCTGCCCCGCTGCGCGGTTCTGCGGTTTATCGTCATGGCGATCGCACGCCTGCCTGGCTGAGCGAAGGCCGTCTGCACCGTAGCCTGGTATGTGAGTGCGAAGCGGTAACTGCGGGTGAAGTGCAGTACGCGGTAGAAAATTTAAACGTTAATAGCCTGCTGGATTTACGCCGTCGTACCCGTGTGGGGATGGGCACCTGCCAGGGCGAACTCTGCGCCTGCCGCGCTGCCGGACTGCTGCAACGGTTTAACGTCACGACGTCCGCGCAATCTATCGAGCAACTTTCCACCTTCCTTAACGAACGCTGGAAAGGCGTGCAACCCATCGCCTGGGGAGACGCACTGCGCGAAAGCGAATTTACCCGCTGGGTTTATCAGGGACTGTGTGGTCTGGAGAAGGAGCAGAAAGATGCGCTTTGATACTGTCATTATGGGCGGCGGCCTCGCCGGATTACTCTGTGGCCTGCAACTGCAAAAACACGGCCTGCGCTGTGCCATTGTCACGCGTGGTCAAAGCGCGCTGCATTTCTCATCCGGTTCGCTGGATTTGCTGAGCCATCTGCCTGATGGTCAACCGGTGACAGACATTCACAGTGGACTGGAATCTTTGCGTCAGCAGGCACCAGCCCATCCTTACAGTCTTCTCGAACCACAACGCGTGCTCGATCTCGCTTGCCAGGCGCAGGCATTGATCGCTGAAAGCGGTGCGCAATTGCAGGGCAGCGTGGAACTGGCCCATCAGCGCGTTACCCCGCTCGGCACTTTGCGTGCAACCTGGTTAAGTTCGCCAGAAGTTCCCGTCTGGCCGCTACCCGCGAAGAAGATATGTGTAGTGGGGATAAGCGGGCTGATGGATTTCCAGGCGCATCTTGCGGCGGCTTCGTTGCGCGAACTGGATCTTTCGGTTGAAACCGCAGAAATAGAGCTGCCGGAACTGGATGTCCTGCGCAATAACGCCACCGAATTTCGCGCTGTGAATATCGCCCGTTTCCTTGATAATGAAGAAAACTGGCCGCTGTTACTTGATGCGCTTATTCCTGTCGCCAATACCTGCGAAATGATCCTGATGCCCGCCTGCTTCGGCCTGGCCGATGACAAACTGTGGCGTTGGTTGAATGAAAAACTACCTTGTTCACTGATGCTTTTGCCAACGCTGCCGCCTTCCGTGCTGGGCATTCGTCTGCAAAACCAGTTACAGCGCCAGTTTGTGCGCCAGGGTGGCGTGTGGATGCCGGGCGATGAAGTGAAAAAAGTGACCTGTAAAAATGGCGTAGTGAATGAAATCTGGACCCGCAATCACGCCGATATTCCGCTACGTCCACGTTTCGCGGTTCTCGCCAGCGGCAGTTTCTTTAGTGGCGGACTGGTAGCGGAACGTAACGGCATTCGCGAGCCGATTCTCGGCCTTGATGTGCTACAAACCGCCACGCGGGGTGAATGGTATAAGGGCGATTTTTTTGCGCCGCAACCGTGGCAGCAGTTCGGTGTAACCACTGATGAGACGCTACGCCCGTCGCAGGCAGGGCAAACCATTGAGAACCTGTTTGCCATCGGTTCGGTGCTGGGCGGATTTGATCCCATCGCCCAGGGATGCGGCGGCGGTGTTTGTGCCGTCAGTGCTTTACATGCCGCTCAACAGATTGCCCAACGCGCAGGAGGCCAACAATGAACGACACCAGCTTCGAAAACTGCATTAAGTGCACCGTCTGCACCACCGCCTGCCCGGTGAGCCGGGTGAATCCCGGTTATCCAGGGCCAAAACAAGCCGGGCCGGATGGCGAGCGTCTGCGTTTGAAAGATGGCGCACTGTATGACGAGGCGCTGAAATATTGCATCAACTGCAAACGTTGTGAAGTCGCCTGCCCGTCCGATGTGAAGATTGGCGATATTATCCAGCGCGCGCGGGCAAAATATGACACCACGCGCCCGTCGCTGCGTAATTTTGTGTTGAGTCATACCGACCTGATGGGTAGCGTTTCCACGCCGTTCGCACCAATCGTCAACACCGCTACCTCGCTGAAACCGGTGCGGCAGCTGCTTGATGCGGCGTTAAAAATCGATCATCGCCGCACGCTACCGAAATACTCCTTCGGCACGTTCCGTCGCTGGTATCGCAGCATAGCGGCTCAGCAAGCACAATATAAAGACCAGGTCGCTTTCTTTCACGGCTGCTTCGTTAACTACAACCATCCGCAGTTAGGTAAAGATTTAATTAAAGTGCTCAACGCAATGGGTACCGGTGTACAACTGCTCAGCAAAGAAAAATGCTGCGGCGTACCGCTAATCGCCAACGGCTTTACCGATAAAGCACGCAAACAGGCAATTACGAATGTAGAGTCGATCCGCGAAGCTGTGGGAGTAAAAGGCATTCCGGTGATTGCCACCTCCTCAACCTGTACATTTGCCCTGCGCGACGAATACCCGGAAGTGCTGAATGTCGACAACAAAGGCTTGCGCGATCATATCGAACTGGCAACCCGCTGGCTGTGGCGCAAGCTGGACGAAGGCAAAACGTTACCGCTGAAACCGCTGCCGCTGAAAGTGGTTTATCACACTCCGTGCCATATGGAAAAAATGGGCTGGACGCTCTACACCCTGGAGCTGTTGCGTAAAATCCCGGGGCTTGAGTTAACGGTGCTGGATTCCCAGTGCTGCGGTATTGCGGGTACTTACGGTTTCAAAAAAGAGAACTACCCCACCTCACAAGCCATCGGTGCGCCACTGTTCCGCCAGATAGAAGAGAGCGGCGCGGATCTGGTCATCACCGACTGCGAAACCTGCAAATGGCAGATTGAGATGTCCACGAGCCTTCGCTGCGAACATCCGATTACGCTACTGGCCCAGGCGCTGGCTTAACCGACCTTTTGATGCCCGGTAAGCACATTGCTTATCGGGCATTTTTGCGAGCGCGATTCCACGCACCATGTATGCGTTGCAACGCTTTGAAAATTCCTCTGAAAATGTCTCGCAAAGGCTGAAACTGACAGATGTCAAAGGCCCGGGATAGACGTAATGTCGCGTCATCATAAATATCAGGTGACGGACAACCATGACCGAATCAACAACATCCTCCCCGCATGATGCGGTGTTTAAAACCTTTATGTTCACACCCGAAACCGCAGGGGATTTTCTCGAAATACATTTACCAGAACCACTGCGCAAGCTTTGCAACCTGCAAACCTTACGCCTGGAACCCACTAGTTTTATTGAAAAAAGTTTACGCGCTTACTACTCGGATGTTTTGTGGTCCGTGGAAACCAGCGACGGTGACGGCTATATCTACTGCGTGATTGAACATCAAAGCTCTGCAGAAAAGAATATGGCTTTTCGGCTAATGCGCTATGCCACTGCCGCCATGCAGCGTCACCTGGATAAAGGCTATGACAGAGTTCCGCTGGTGGTGCCATTGCTGTTTTATCATGGCGAAACATCGCCCTACCCGTACTCACTTAACTGGCTGGATGAGTTTGACGATCCGCAACTTGCCCGGCAGTTGTACACCGAAGCTTTTCCGTTGGTGGATATCACCATCGTACCTGACGATGAGATCATGCAACATCGGCGTATAGCTCTGCTGGAACTGATTCAAAAGCATATTCGCGACCGCGATTTAATCGGCATGGTCGACAGGATCACCACGCTTTTGGTTAGAGGCTTCACTAATGACAGCCAGCTACAAACACTGTTTAATTATCTGCTGCAATGCGGCGATACCTCCCGTTTCACCCGTTTTATTGAGGAGATTGCCGAACGTTCACCACTACAAAAGGAGAGATTAATGACTATTGCTGAACGGCTACGGCAGGAAGGGCATCAAATTGGCTGGCAGGAAGGTATGCATGAACAAGCCATTAAAATTGCTTTGCGCATGCTGGAACAGGGCATTGATCGTGACCAGGTGCTCGCGGCCACCCAGCTAAGCGAAGCCGATCTGGCAGCGAATAACCACTAATTAACACAGGCCCACAGCCGATCCCCATGGGCCTTTGATATCAATAACTACCTTTTATGCGTGGCCCATTTTTGCCTGATTTAAACATCGCCAGTCGTTGATCCAGGGCATCGCTGTAGAGCATCGTGTCAACGCCAACAGCGACAAAGTTCGCTCCCCACGCCAGGCATTGCTGCGCCATATCAGGAGCCACAGCCAGAAAACCAGCCGCTTTACCCGCAGCACGGATCCGCCGAATACTGGTTTCAATAATTCGCTGCACTTCCGGGTGCCCTGCGTTATCCGGGTAGCCCAACGACGCAGAAAGATCCGCAGGTCCAATAAACACGCCATCAATCCCTTCGACGTCGAGGATTTCGTCCAGGTTATCCAGTGCCGTTTTACTTTCCACCTGCACCAACAGACAAAGTGAATCGTTAACTTGCGCCATGTAATTCTCAATGCGTCCCCAGCGCGCAGCCCGTGCCACACTGGCCCCAACACCACGCTCACCGTAGGGAGGGTTGGACAAGTTTTGCCGGAGGGGGAATGTGCCGGTGCAGTAAACCGGCACAGAGTGGCGGAATCAGACAGATAAGGTCATGGACTCAATAACCTCAATCCAGCCATGCTCACTGGCGATATCCTGGCCGTTTAACCAACGGCGCAGCATATTCAGTGCCATCATTGCGCACACTTCCTGACGGATAGCCAGGCTGTAGCGTGTAGTGCTGAAACGCACACGCAGAGCGAAAGTGCCGTCTGGCGTGGCTAGCGCAAAGTTGAGATGCTCGTTCTCGAAACCCGAAACAGCCAGTGCCAGCCCGGCAAAATGGTTGGCCCGCCGTTCTGTAATCCAGTGCGCAGTTTGCGCCAGGGTTTCTTCCTGTGAAGGAACCACTTCACACGCCAGCAATGGAGCACCTGCGCGAGAAAGTTGCAAAGCCAATAAACCGCCGGTGAATTGCTCGCTCAACGTCAGGCTGAACTGGCGGTTTTGCAATTCGCGACTGATCTGCGCGGGCAGTCCTTCGGTGCCTTCGAAAATCACGCTCTGTCCGGCAACACGTTTAACGTCCAGCCACAGTTTTTCCATCGCCTGTTGCTCGCTTGCCGGTCCGGTGAGTTTCAGTTCGATAATCGGCATTGAAGAGCGATAGCCCATTGTTACGCCCGGCGGCAGTTGTAGAGTGTCCAGGCTTTGTGCCAGATCGCTTTCCGAACGACCAAAGGTAGTTAAACGCAGACAAACCGGCGGCTGTGGTAAAGAAAAACGCTCGCGCAGACGCGGCAGGATTTCGTGCTCGACCATCACCTTAAATTCTGACGGTACGCCGGGAGTAAAGAACATCAGGCAACGATTAAGCTGCACGGCAAAACCACAGGCGGTGCCTACCGGGTTATTGATAAATTCAGCACTGGCAGGCAGCTCCGCTTGTTTACGGTTGCTCGGTGCCATTACTCGTCCACGTTCGTGGAAATAGCGTTCCATCTCTTTGAGCCAGGCTTCATGCAGCACCATGCCTTCACCTTTTGCTGTCGCAGCGGCGAGTGCGCTTAAATCATCGCTGGTCGGTCCCAGCCCGCCGTTAACGATCAGCACATCGGCGTGCTGACTACGTTCGCGAAGAATGGTGACTAAGTCATCAAGGTTATCCCCCACCGTATTGCGGCGAGATAATGGCAGCCCCTGATGAAAGAAAAAATCGGCCAGCCAGGCAGCGTTAGTGTCAACGATTTGCCCGTGTAACACTTCATCCCCGGTGGATAGCATTTCCACTTTTAACATGGTTATCTCCTGCTTTTGTTATCGAATCACTATAACGCAAAGGGAGATAAGGCGTAGTAAGAAACTGAATGGCGCGACAGAATGCCGCGCCGGAAGGGATCAGAAACTGGCGTTAACCCCAACATACGGGCCGTCAGCCACGGCGTTGTCGCGGTTACCGTCTTTACCCGACAGATTCAGGTAGCGATAACCCGCCTCAATACTGACTGGACGCATAATGGTGTAACGCGCGCCAGCATTCGCTTCCTCATAACTTTGAATACCGCTGGAGAGCGAATCCGGAGAGTAGTAATACTCGCCAAACAAACGGAAGCTGTTGCCAATTTTCCACTGCAAACCACCTCCTACCGCTGCGGCATAACCTTCATCGCCGTAATTCGGGTTGGTGTAAACGCCTTTTCCGCCAACGGTCGCCATTAACGGCCCGAGAGGCAGATTCAACCCCAGCCCCACGCCCGCGACGTCACCGTCGTCGTCGTTATGTGTCCAGTTACCGCTTAAAGCCAGGCCCGTCGATTCAGTCCCAAAACCGACACCAATATTGGTGTATTCTTTACCCGCCTGGCCGCTGATGCTCATTGCATTGACCGATGCAGAAACCAACAGCATTCCGGCCAGACCTGCTAGCGCAATTTTTTTCATTATCCCCTTTCCCACAAGCAATTAATCAAAATTCCCAAAGCTGCGGGATTGTACTGCCTGGCACAGAGGATTCAATGAGCGAAAAAAGGGATCTAGTCACTTATTGTAACTAAATACTTCTTAAATAATTAAACGCCGAAAAAATAAACACACTTTACCGATACACACAAAAATAATAATAAGTGCAGTTATCATTGCAAAAGAGATTACTGTCACTTTCACATATTTCTGAGTTACCGTATTCTCATGGTTTCTTTTTATTTATAAGGAATACCCCTATGCGACAACGGACTATTGTATGCCCTTTGATTCAAAATGATGGTGCTTATTTGCTGTGTAAAATGGCCGACGATCGCGGCGTTTTCCCCGGTCAATGGGCGCTTTCGGGTGGCGGCGTGGAGTCTGGCGAACGAATTGAAGAGGCACTACGCCGCGAAATTCGCGAAGAACTGGGAGAACAGCTGCTTTTGACAGAAATCACGCCGTGGACCTTCAGCGATGATATTCGCACCAAGACGTATGCAGATGGTCGCAAGGAAGAGATTTATATGATTTACCTGATTTTTGACTGCGTTTCTGCCAACCGAGAAGTGAAAATAAACGAAGAGTTTCAGGACTACGCGTGGGTAAAACCTGAAGATCTGGTGCATTATGATTTAAATGTTGCCACCCGAAAAACGTTACGTTTGAAAGGTCTTCTTTAACAATGATGACAGCCATCACTGGCTGTCAGATTGAAAATTTAGTGGTTAACGAATTCCCCATCCAGATAAACTTTGCCTTTTTCCACATGCATGACTAAACCATCCAGATAATCAGGTTTAAATGTCGCATCACGCTTATTTTTAGCAATATATGTCAGGCAATGATTATGGGTGAAAATAACGATATTTTTATCAGGCGCTTTGCTTTGTAAGTCCTTAATTGCACTATAAATCTCATTACCGCACTGAAGAAGTCGTTTATCTACCGTCAGCTTTTTACCCGCGGAAAACCAGGTCGCCGACTGAATGGTCCGGACGGTATTACTGGAATAAAGATCGAAATCAGGGATGTCAGCGCTAAAAGCGTTGCCCAGTTCACGGGCATCCTGGGTACCTTTAACCGTAATACCTGTTTTATCTGACAAGCATTGATTGGTTGAACGATCGCAACGTTCAGCATGGCGAAACAAAACGACAACCGGGTGCTGCTGTGCCAGTCTGGCCAATGTTTTATTGTCGATACGTGGCAAACCATTGCTACTCCAGGCGGCATGAGTACCCAGTCCGGCAATTGCAGCGAGCGCCAGTAAAATGATGAAATATTTTTTTGACTTCAATGATGAGCGGCAAAAAGCTAACACGTAAACTCCACCTATAGACAAGCGCAACCAGACAATTACCGTAAAATTGAGCGACATTTCTGGCGATAATTAGCAGTTGGTGTAATATTAAAAATCCTACGATGTCGGCAAAATGCCTCAAAATTTTGCCAAATGCAAAGCCTAAATAAGAAAAAATATAAAAATTTCAATATTTACGTCTAATATTAGTTTCTTAAGGTTAAGTTAATATTCTATCCTTAAAATTTCGCTCCAAATGGCAAAATATACACAACACTCTTTATAGCAAATATAAGTGGACAGGTATTCAATGGCGGAAGGAAAAGCAATGTCAGAATTTTTGCCTTTTTCGCGACCAGCAATGGGCGTGGAGGAACTCGCTGCAGTTAAAGAGGTTCTCGAATCCGGTTGGCTCACAACCGGTCCGAAGAATCAGGCGCTTGAGCAAGCCTTTTGCCAGTTGACGGGAAATCAGCATGCCATCGCGGTCAGTTCAGCCACCGCCGGAATGCATATCACGCTAATGGCGTTGGAAATTGGCAAGGGCGATGAAGTGATTACGCCTTCCCTGACCTGGGTTTCAACCCTCAATATGATTTCCTTGTTGGGTGCAACGCCGGTAATGGTGGATGTCGACCGCGATACGCTGATGGTCACGCCTGAAGCGATCGAGTCAGCCATAACGCCACGCACTAAAGCCATCATTCCGGTGCATTATGCCGGTGCGCCAGCAGATATTGACGCCATTCGCGCCATTGGCGAACGTTACGGCATCGCAGTTATCGAAGATGCTGCCCATGCCGTCGGTACGTATTACAAAGGGCGACATATTGGCGCAAAAGGTACCGCTATTTTTTCATTTCATGCCATTAAAAATATTACCTGTGCGGAAGGTGGCCTGATTGTAACTGATAATGAAAACCTTGCCCGCCAGCTACGGATGCTGAAATTTCACGGTCTGGGTGTCGATGCCTATGACAGACAAACCTGGGGCCGTGCACCGCAGGCTGAAGTCTTAACACCGGGCTATAAGTACAATCTGACCGATATTAACGCCGCAATTGCCCTGACACAGTTAGCAAAATTAGAGCACCTCAACACCCGTCGGCGCGAAATTGCCCAGCAATATCAGCAAGCACTGGCAGCTCTCCCCTTTCAGCCATTAAGCCTTCCCGCCTGGCCGCACGTTCACGCCTGGCATCTGTTTATTATTCGTGTCGATGAACAACGTTGTGGTATCAGTCGCGATGCGTTGATGGAAGCGTTAAAAGAAAGAGGCATTGGTACCGGGTTACATTTCCGCGCCGCTCACACACAAAAATATTATCGCGAGCGTTTTCCCACGCTGTCGTTACCGAATACCGAATGGAATAGCGAACGCATCTGTTCTTTGCCGCTGTTCCCGGATATGACTACCGCCGATGCCGACCGTGTCATCACAGCCCTTCAGCAACTCGCAGGACAATAAGCCATGTTTGAAATCCACCCTGTTAAGAAAGTCTCGGTGGTTATTCCCGTTTATAACGAGCAGGAAAGCTTACCGGAATTAATCAGGCGCACCACCACAGCCTGTGAATCGTTGGGGAAAGAGTATGAGATCCTGCTGATTGATGACGGCAGTAGCGATAATTCCGCGCATATGCTGGTCGAAGCCTCACAAGCGGAGAACAGCCATATTGTGTCTATTTTGCTTAACCGCAATTACGGGCAACATTCAGCGATTATGGCGGGATTCAGTCACGTTACCGGCGACTTAATTATTACCCTTGATGCCGATCTCCAGAATCCGCCAGAAGAAATCCCCCGCCTGGTGGCAAAAGCCGATGAAGGTTACGACGTGGTAGGGACTGTACGCCAGAACCGCCAGGACAGCTGGTTTCGTAAAACAGCTTCGAAGATGATTAACCGGCTTATTCAGCGCACCACCGGCAAAGCGATGGGTGACTACGGTTGTATGCTGCGCGCCTATCGCCGTCATATTGTCGATGCGATGTTGCACTGCCATGAACGTAGCACCTTTATCCCGATTCTGGCGAATATCTTCGCCCGCCGTGCCATTGAAATTCCAGTACATCATTCCGAGCGTGAGTTTGGTGAATCCAAATACAGTTTTATGCGCCTGATTAATTTGATGTACGACCTGGTGACCTGCCTTACCACAACGCCGCTACGTATGCTGAGTCTGCTCGGCAGCATTATTGCGATTGGAGGTTTTAGCATTGCGGTGCTGCTGGTGATTTTACGCCTGACCTTCGGACCACAATGGGCGGCAGAAGGCGTCTTTATGCTATTTGCCGTGCTGTTTACTTTTATTGGCGCTCAGTTTATCGGCATGGGATTACTCGGTGAATATATCGGCAGGATCTACACCGATGTCCGCGCCCGCCCCCGCTATTTTGTTCAGCAAGTTATCCGTCCATCCAGCAAGGAAAATGAATAATGAAAACCGTCGTTTTTGCCTACCACGATATGGGATGCCTCGGTATTGAAGCTCTGCTGGCTGCCGGTTACGAAATTAGCGCCATTTTTACCCATACCGATAATCCCGGTGAAAAAGCCTTTTATGGTTCGGTGGCTCGTCTGGCAGCGGAAAGAGGCATTCCGGTTTATGCGCCGGATGACGTTAATCATCCGCTGTGGGTGGAACGCATTGCCCAACTGTCGCCAGATGTGATTTTCTCTTTTTATTATCGCCATCTTATTTGCGACGAAATTTTGCAGCTCGCTCCCGCAGGTGCATTTAATCTGCATGGTTCGCTGTTACCAAAATATCGTGGTCGCGCGCCGCTGAACTGGGTGCTGGTCAACGGTGAAACGGAAACTGGCGTTACATTGCACCGAATGGTGAAACGTGCCGATGCCGGGGCCATTGTGGCGCAACTGCGCATTGCCATTGCGCCAGACGATATCGCTATTACGCTGCATCATAAATTGTGCCATGCCGCGCGCCAGCTACTGGAACAGACATTACCCGCCATTAAACACGGTAATATTCTGGAAATCGCCCAGCGCGAAAACGAAGCCACCTGTTTTGGTCGCAGAACGCCGGATGACAGTTTCCTTGAATGGCATAAACCGGCATCCGTACTGCACAACATGGTACGTGCCGTTGCCGATCCGTGGCCGGGTGCCTTCAGCTATGTTGGCAATCAGAAATTCACCGTCTGGTCGTCGCGTGTTCATCCTCATGCCAGCAAAGCACAGCCGGGGAGCGTGATTTCTGTTGCGCCACTGCTGATTGCCTGTGGCGATGGCGCGCTGGAAATCGTCACCGGACAGGCGGGCGACGGCATTACTATGCAGGGCTCGCAATTAGTGCAGACGCTGGGCCTGGTGCAAGGTTCACGCTTGAATAGCCAGCCTGCCTGCACCGCCCGACGCCGTACCCGGGTACTCATCCTCGGGGTGAATGGCTTTATTGGCAACCATCTGACAGAACGCCTGCTGCGCGAAGATCATTATGAAGTTTACGGTCTGGATATTGGCAGCGATGCGATAAGCCGTTTTCTGAATCATCCGCATTTTCACTTTGTTGAAGGCGATATCAGTATTCATTCCGAATGGATTGAGTATCATGTCAAAAAATGTGATGTCGTCTTGCCGCTGGTGGCGATAGCCACGCCGATTGAATATACCCGCAACCCGCTGCGCGTATTTGAACTCGATTTTGAAGAGAATCTGCGCATTATCCGCTACTGCGTGAAGTACCGTAAGCGAATCATCTTCCCGTCAACTTCAGAAGTTTATGGGATGTGTAGCGATAAATACTTCGATGAGGACCATTCTAATTTAATCGTCGGCCCGGTGAATAAACCACGCTGGATTTATTCGGTATCAAAACAATTACTTGATCGGGTGATCTGGGCCTATGGCGAAAAAGAGGGTTTACAGTTCACCCTCTTCCGCCCGTTTAACTGGATGGGACCGCGACTGGATAACCTTAATGCGGCACGAATCGGCAGCTCCCGCGCTATTACGCAACTCATTCTCAATCTGGTAGAAGGTTCACCGATTAAGCTGATTGATGGCGGAAAACAAAAACGCTGCTTTACTGATATTCGCGATGGTATCGAGGCGTTATACCGCATTATCGAAAATGCGGGAAATCGCTGCGACGGTGAAATTATCAACATTGGCAATCCTGAGAACGAAGCGAGCATTGAGGAACTGGGCGAGATGCTGCTGGCGAGCTTCGAAAAACATCCGCTGCGCCATCATTTCCCACCGTTTGCGGGCTTTCGCGTTGTCGAAAGTAGCAGCTACTACGGCAAAGGATATCAGGACGTAGAGCATCGTAAACCGAGCATCCGCAATGCCCACCGCTGCCTGGACTGGGAGCCGAAAATTGATATGCAGGAAACCATCGACGAAACGCTGGATTTCTTCCTGCGCACCGTTGATCTTACGGATAAACCATCATGACCAAAGTAGGCTTACGCATTGATGTCGATACCTTTCGTGGCACCCGTGAAGGCGTGCCGCGTCTGCTGGAAATCTTGAGTAAGCATAATATTCAGGCCAGCATTTTTTTCAGCGTCGGCCCGGACAATATGGGCCGCCATCTCTGGCGACTGGTGAAGCCACAGTTTTTGTGGAAGATGCTGCGCTCAAATGCGGCATCGCTTTATGGCTGGGATATTTTACTGGCAGGTACGGCCTGGCCAGGTAAAGAGATTGGTCATGCCAATGCCGATATCATTCGTGAAGCGGCTAAACATCACGAAGTCGGCCTGCACGCCTGGGATCACCATGCCTGGCAAGCCCGTAGCGGTAACTGGGATCGGCAAACAATGATCGACGATATTGCACGCGGTCTTCGCACTCTGGAAGAGATTATCGGTCAACCGGTAACCTGTTCTGCCGCTGCGGGCTGGCGTGCCGACCAGAAGGTGATCGAAGCAAAAGAAGCGTTCCATTTGCGCTACAACAGCGATTGTCGTGGGGCCATGCCGTTCCGTCCATTGCTCGAATCAGGAAACCCTGGCACTGCGCAAATTCCGGTGACCTTACCCACCTGGGATGAAGTGATTGGTCGGGATGTGAAAGCAGAAGATTTTAACGGTTGGTTACTCAACCGCATCCTGCGAGATAAAGGCACGCCGGTTTATACCATTCATGCAGAAGTTGAAGGCTGCGCTTATCAGCATAATTTTGTGGATCTCCTCAAACGCGCAGCTCAGGAAGGCGTGACATTTTGCCCTTTAAGCGAACTGTTATCAGAGACGTTGCCGCTCGGACAAGTTGTTCGCGGAAATATTGCCGGACGTGAAGGCTGGCTGGGTTGCCAACAAATTGCGGGTAGTCGCTGATGAAATCGGTACGTTACCTTATCGGCCTCTTCGCGTTTATTGCCTGCTATTACCTGTTACCGATCAGCACGCGTCTGCTCTGGCAACCCGATGAAACGCGTTATGCGGAAATCAGTCGAGAAATGCTGGCATCCGGCGACTGGATTGTGCCCCATCTGTTAGGGCTACGTTATTTCGAAAAACCCATTGCCGGATACTGGATTAACAGCATTGGGCAATGGCTATTTGGCGCGAATAACTTTGGTGTGCGGGCAGGCGTTATCTTTGCGACCCTGTTAACTGCCGCGCTGGTGACCTGGTTTACTCTGCGCTTATGGCGCGATAAACGTCTGGCTCTACTCGCCACAGTAATTTATCTCTCATTGTTTATTGTCTATGCCATCGGCACTTATGCCGTGCTCGATCCGTTTATTGCATTCTGGCTGGTGGCGGGAATGTGCAGCTTCTGGCTGGCAATGCAGGCACAGACGTGGAAAGGCAAAAGCGCAGGATTTTTACTGCTGGGAATCACCTGCGGCATGGGGGTGATGACCAAAGGTTTTCTCGCCCTTGCCGTGCCGGTATTAAGCGTGCTGCCATGGGTAGCGACGCAAAAACGCTGGAAAGATCTCTTTATTTACGGCTGGCTGGCGGTTATCAGTTGCGTACTGACGGTTCTCCCTTGGGGACTGGCGATAGCGCAGCGGGAGCCTGACTTCTGGCACTATTTTTTCTGGGTTGAGCATATTCAACGCTTTGCACTGGATGATGCCCAACATAGAGCTCCGTTCTGGTACTACGTGCCGGTCATCATTGCCGGTAGCCTGCCGTGGCTGGGATTACTCCCCGGTGCACTGTACACAGGCTGGAAAAACCGCAAGCATTCCGCAACCGTCTATTTGTTGAGCTGGACGATAATGCCGCTGCTGTTTTTCTCCGTCGCTAAAGGTAAATTGCCCACCTATATTCTTTCCTGCTTTGCATCTCTGGCAATGCTGATGGCGCATTACGCTTTGCTGGCAGCAAAAAATAATCCTCTGGCGCTGCGGATTAATGGCTGGATTAACATCGCTTTTGGCGTCACTGGCATTATTGCCACATTTGTGGTCTCCCCGTGGGGACCAATGAACACGCCGGTGTGGCAAACCTTCGAGAGCTATAAAGTCTTTTGTGCCTGGTCGATTTTTTCGCTATGGGCATTTTTCGGCTGGTACACCTTAACAAACGTCGAAAAGACCTGGCCTTTTGCCGCGCTTTGCCCGCTGGGGCTGGCGTTGCTGGTAGGATTTTCAATTCCTGACAGAGTTATGGAAGGAAAACATCCGCAATTTTTTGTCGAGATGACACAAGAATCACTTCAGCCAAGCCGCTATATTCTTACTGATAGCGTCGGTGTTGCCGCAGGTCTGGCATGGAGCCTGCAACGCGATGACATCATCATGTATCGCCAGACAGGTGAGTTGAAATACGGCCTTAATTATCCGGATGCGAAAGGGAGATTTGTCAGCGGTGATGAGTTCGCAAACTGGCTTAATCAACATCGTCAGGAGGGGATTATTACTCTCGTGCTTTCGGTTGACCGCGATGAAGATATCAACAGTCTCGCCATTCCGCCCGCAGATGCCATCGATCGTCAGGAGCGTCTGGTGCTGATTCAGTATCGTCCCAAATGATCTGGCTAACATTAGTCTTTGCCAGCTTGCTTAGCGTTGCCGGGCAGTTGTGTCAGAAACAGGCAACCTGCTTTGTGGCGATAAACAAACGGCGCAAACATATCGTGCTGTGGCTGGGACTGGCGCTGGCTTGTCTTGGTCTTGCCATGGTGCTCTGGCTGCTGGTCTTGCAGAACGTACCGGTAGGCATTGCCTACCCGATGTTAAGTCTGAATTTTGTCTGGGTGACGCTGGCTGCAGTAAAACTGTGGCACGAACCGGTATCGCCGCGTCACTGGTGTGGGGTGGCGTTCATTATTGGTGGCATTGTGATCCTCGGGAGTACGGTGTAATGGGCCTGATATGGGGATTATTCAGCGTCATTATTGCCTCAGTTGCGCAATTAAGCCTGGGTTTTGCGGCAAGTCATCTGCCGCCGATGACGCACTTATGGGATTTTATCGCGGCTCTGTTAGCTTTTGGCCTGGATGCCCGGATACTGTTACTCGGGCTGCTGGGTTATCTGCTTTCCGTTTTTTGTTGGTATAAAACGCTACATAAACTTGCGCTAAGCAAAGCCTATGCTTTGCTCAGTATGAGTTATGTGCTGGTATGGATTGCTTCAATGGTACTTCCCGGCTGGGAAGGGACTTTTTCGCTGAAAGCACTACTGGGAGTAGCCTGTATTATGAGCGGGTTGATGCTGATTTTCCTGCCCACGACAAAACAACGTTACTGAGTTTTCCCTGCCGCTGTACACTGCCGTTCCCACTCATCGGGGCTATAACTGCTTGCCGAGAGGACTTTCACCGTATGCAGCTTTTCACGATTAATACAATAAAGCGCATTCTGCAAAGGCGAGAGTAAATCCCCCACTTTCACGGCGAAGTCACTCTTCACTTCGGCGATCATTTTTATCGCGCCGCCAGCATCGCAGAGCATAAGTACATGTCTGTTATCTTGTTTATTGCAGCACGATTTTTTGACCAGCCATTCCATTGCATTATCCTGTTTGCTAAGAGTTTTCACATCAATTTACAGATTAACAGATAAACTCTTTATCAACGGCAATGGAATGGCAGAAATGAGAAGTGAAACGGAGGGTTAATTATTGCTGACGTTGCACCCACTCTTTTAGCGCCTGACGTGAAATTTTAATACCGCCGTTTTTCAGCTCCGGCGGTAAAGTCAGCCAGCGCACCGGTTGTTGAAAACGAGCCAGCTTATCTTTCACCCATTCGCCAAGATCAACGGTTTGCTGGTCATACTCCACCACCGCTACCGGCCGATGACCAAACTCCTTGTCGGCAACGGGAACGATAAACACCTGCAAAACCGCAGGATGTGCAGCAATAACACGCTCGACTTCTTCCGGCTGAATACCCTCACCGCCACTGAAGAACAGATTGTCTAAACGTCCGACAATGGTCAGCTTGCCATTATGCATCTCACCGCGATCGCGCGTAGCGTACCAGCCTTCGTCATTAACCAGTGAAACCAGTTGCCCGTTACGCCAGTAACCTTCTGCCATACTGGCAGCCCGCAGCCACACTTCATTATTAACGATTTTCACTTCCCGACCCGGCAGCGGCGAACCAACGTCTGCCAGGCCGTCGGCTTCTTTCGCACACACCGTGGAGGCAAACTCGGTCAGACCATAGCCGCAAAAGCAACGAATCCCCTGCTCGCGCGCCTGTTCCGTCAACTCGACCGGGATAGCCGCGCCGCCAAGTAACACCGCTTTCAGGGAAACGGAACTGCGGTTAACCAGCAAACGCCAGAGTTGTGTTGGCACCAGTGAAGCGTGAGTACAGCCTGCCAGCATTTGCTCCAATGGCTGTTTATCACGCACCGTCATCCGCGCACCAGCGTATAACCAGCGCCACATAATTCCCTGACCGGAGACGTGAAACAGCGGTAAAGAGAGCAACCAGTCATCGTGATCGCCAAACGGAATCAACGATAACACCCCTTCGGCACTGGCAAGATGGGCCTGATAAGTATGGACAGCGGCTTTCGGCAACCCGGTAGAACCCGAGGTCAACGTCATTGAGCACAGACGCGTCGGCTGCCACGTAGCGGCATGTGCGCCTTCAACCCGCTGAATGTGCAGCGACGTTAACGCCGGAAACGTGTTTTCCCCATCCGGCACCAGCGCAAATTGCAGCGTCAGATTGGGCAGCAATTCTTCAAGCAACGGTTGCGGCAGCTGAGGGTTCACGGGCAACACCCGCGCCCCGCATTGCAGTAACGCCAGCCAGGCGAGCAGCGTTTGCGGCGTATTCCACGCCCGCAACATCACGCCGCTGCCCTCAACAACGCCCTGCGCCGCAAAGCCTGAGGCTAATTCATCGACGCGAGCACAAAGCTCGCGCCAGTTAAGTTGCTCGTCATTAAGACGTAAGGCGATGGCTTCTCCCCGCACTTGCCGCCAGTGACGCCACGGCCAGTCAGAGAAGATCATAACAACCGCTCCAGTGCATCAACTTCCACGACAGGCAGCGTGCTACCCGGCCAGCGACGTACCTGCTGCGCCTGCATCAGATCCAGCGTGTCCAGCCCTGGAATGGTGTCCGGCGTTAACCAGGCGGCAATCCGCGCCAGTTGCGTTAAGCCTAAGCTCGATTCAATGGAAGAACTGATCACCGCCGTCAGCCCCAGCGCGTGCGCCGCCTGTACCTGCTCGCGTACTTTCTCCAGACTGCCCGTGAGCGTGGGTTTGATAACTACCGCGCGCACGCCCTCTTCAGCCACAAAGGCAAAATCCGGCTCGCGCAGGCTTTCATCCCAGGCAATGGCAATGCCGGTTTCACGGGCAAACGCTCGCGAATCATCGCGGGTTTTGCACGGCTCTTCGAGAAACGCGATGCGGTGGCGATAATCCGGGTTAACATATTTGGCAAACTGCTGGCCTTTCAGCGGTGTCCAGGCGCGATTTGCGTCAAGACGCAAATGCAGATCCGGAATTGCCTCCAGCAACAGATTAACCACCATGCCGTCGCGCACGGCTTCGTACAATCCCACTTTGACCTTCGCCACTTTCTCGCCTGGCATATCAGCAAGTTTGAGGATCAGATCGTCAGGATCGCCATTACACAGTGGTGCCGCACGGTAATTGGCCGCCTGCGGGAGCGTATCTGCCAGCTCCGCCAATGCACAGCTTACGCCAAAGGCAACGGAAGGCATCTGCGGTAGCTCGCAATCGCCTGCCAGCCAGTTATTTACCCAGGCAAGCAGCACGCTTTGCGCCTCTTCCCAGGTTTCCTGGCTGAAGCCCGGCAGTGGGGAGATCTCCCCCCACCCTTCGCGCTCGCCCTCACGCAGGCAAACGTACAGCCCGTCGCGGGTTTTTAACCGCCTGTCGCGCAGAACCACCCCCGCGTCCATGGGGATCTGCCAGCGGTATACCTGCGCGCTACGCATTACGGATTCCGTTTAAATTTGCTGAAATCAGGCTGACGTTTCTGGTTGAAAGCGTTGCGACCTTCCTGACCTTCTTCCGTCATGTAGAACAGCATGGTGGCGTTGCCCGCCAGCTCTTGCAGCCCCGCCTGCCCGTCACAGTCGGCGTTCAGCGCAGCTTTCAGGCAGCGCAGCGCCATCGGGCTGTTTTGCAGCATTTCGCGGCACCAACGGACGGTTTCTTTTTCCAGATCCGCCAGCGGTACCACGGTGTTGACAAGGCCCATATCCAGCGCCTGTTTTGCGTCGTACTGACGGCACAGGAACCAGATTTCTCGCGCTTTTTTCTGCCCGACGATACGAGCCATGTAGGAAGCGCCCCAGCCGCCGTCGAAGGAACCGACTTTCGGGCCAGTCTGACCGAAGATGGCATTATCTGCTGCGATAGTCAGGTCGCACATCATGTGCAGAACGTGACCACCGCCGATGGAGTAGCCAGCCACCATCGCGACAACCGGTTTCGGACAGGTACGGATCTGACGCTGGAAGTCCAGCACGTTCAAGTGATGTACGCCGGAATCATCTTTATAGCCGCCGTAATCACCACGCACTTTCTGGTCACCACCGGAGCAGAACGCTTTATCGCCTGCGCCAGTCAGAATGATCACGCCGATATTGTCGTCATAACGCGCATCTGCCAGTGCCTGGATCATCTCTTTTACCGTCAGAGGACGGAAGGCATTGCGCACCTGCGGACGATTAATGGTGATTTTTGCGATACCGTCGGTGGATTTTTCATAACGAATGTCCTCGAAACCTTCGGAGCAGTCGTGCCATTCAACCGGTGCGTAAAGCATTGCTTCATCAGGATAAATCATATTGTGTCCTTTAGTCAGAAACGCAAGATCTGCGCCAGACTTGCGATTACGCCAGCGGGATTTTCCCGATGCGCGTTATGTCCGGCGCGAGGAATGACATGGCAGTCGGCAGCCAGTTCCGCCGCCAGGGCGCGGAATTTGCTGTCACGTTCACCACATAAATAATAAAACGCAAATGTGCGGGCGCTAAGGTTAGCACGTAAATCAGGCTGGACGGCGAGAGAAGTCGCCTCCAGCATGGCGG
>NZ_SJWV01000419.1:0-1237 GCF_004352695.1 Escherichia sp. KCJ4928 | reverse complement strand
CTGGGGTATGCAGCGGATGACCTTGGTCTGGTGGGGGATATGTATCAGGAGGCGAGGCAGCGTTACATCCGTAATTCGATGGAAGCCTGGCGCAATAATGAGGCGAATAAACCCAAATCCCGGGGCGGAAAATCTGAGACGGAAAAAGCGGAAGACAGTTTTTCCCGTCTGCTGAAGCAGCAGAAGGAACAACTGGGACTGGCAGGGAAGAATACAGAACTGGCAAAACTGAAATACCAGACCTCGCAGGGCGAGCTGAAAACCCTGACGGAGATTCAGAAGCAGGAGCTGCTGCGCAATGCTGCCCTGATTGACCAGAAGAAAATCCGGGAGCAGTTACGGGCCCGGGAGGAGACCCTGAAAAATGATAATGCAGACGCAAGGGCATCAAATGACGCAGAGCTGCTGGGGTACGGGCAGGGTGAGCGGATCCGTGAACGGATGAGGGAGCTGCAGCTGATTCGTGACAGCTACCGCCAGAAAGATGCGGACCTTCAGTCTCAGTATCAGGCAGGGGATATCAGTGAGGATTTTTACAGACAGGCGCTGGCGCAGAATGCGCAGTATCTGAGTGAACGACTGAAAGAGCAGGAAGCTTTTTATGCCAGGTCGGATGAACAACGTGCGGACTGGCAGAAAGGACTGCAGGAGGGGGTCAGCAACTGGGTGGACAGCGCATCAGATTACGCTTCACAGGCAGCACAGCTTGCGACAGACGGTATCTCAGGGATGGTAAATAACATCACGGAGATGCTGAACGGAAATAAAGTGGAATGGCGCAGCTGGGCAGCATCAATCCTGCAGGAAATATCAAAAGTTCTTATGAATGCGGCCATTGTCAACGGCATTAAGATGGCGGCAAACAGTATGTCCGGTGCAGGAGGATTTTTCGGCAGTATAGGCAACTGGCTGGGTGGCGCGGTGGCAAATGCAAAAGGCGGCGTTTATACCTCGGCAAACCTGAGTGCATACAGTAACAGTATTGTGGACACGCCCACGTACTTTGCCTTTGCAAAAGGGGCAGGGCTGATGGGGGAGGCCGGACCTGAAGCCATAATGCCCCTGACCCGGGCAGCGGATGGTTCACTCGGCGTGCGTGCGGTGGGCAGTATGAACGGCAGTGCGGGTCTGGTGTATTCTCCGGTGTACCACATCGCCATTCAGAATGACGGCGCTAACGGGCAGATAGGGCCGGAAGCGGCGGGCACCCTTGTGCAACTGATTGACCAGCGGGTAC
>NZ_SJWV01000418.1:0-1246 GCF_004352695.1 Escherichia sp. KCJ4928 | reverse complement strand
GGGTAATAGGCACAGGCTATCTTATTGATAGTTTATATTCATGTAATTGATTGATTCCTATCAAAAAGCGTATCTCCCTGTTTTTTATGATGGCTTTGTCTCGCAGAGACGTTTGCAGCATTCTGGAAAATTTTCTGGGTCACAATAACTCACCACCGTGAGGGAAGAATAATGAAAATGGTCTCACGTATTACCGCGATCGGCCTGGCTGGCGTCGCGATTTGCTATTTAGGGTTATCTGGTTATGTGTGGTACCACGATAATAAACGCAGTAAACAGGCCGATGTTCAGGCATCTGCTGTCAGTGAAAATAATAAGGTTTTAGGCTTTCTCCGCGAAAAAGGATGCGACTATTGCCACACGCCTTCGGCAGAATTACCCGCCTATTATTATATTCCTGGCGCGAAACAGTTGATGGATTACGACATTAAGCTTGGATATAAATCTTTTAACCTCGAGGCCGTGCGTGCGGCACTGCTGGCTGATAAACCCGTTTCGCAAAGCGATCTGAATAAGATTGAATGGGTGATGCAGTATGAAACTATGCCACCAACGCGTTATACCGCGCTACACTGGGCGGGTAAGGTGAGTGATGAAGAGCGGGCGGAAATACTGGCCTGGATTGCAAAACAGCGCGCGGAATATTACGCCAGCAATGATACTGCTCCGGAGCATCGCAATGAACCGGTGCAGCCCATCCCGCAAAAACTGCCTACCGATGCGCAAAAAGTGGCGTTGGGCTTTGCGCTGTATCACGATCCCCGTTTATCGGCTGATAGCACCATTTCATGCGCTCATTGCCATGCGTTGAATGCGGGGGGCGTCGATGGCAGAAAAACATCGATTGGTGTTGGTGGCGCAGTTGGGCCGATTAACGCGCCGACGGTATTTAACTCAGTATTTAACGTTGAGCAGTTCTGGGATGGTCGTGCGGCAACATTGCAGGATCAGGCAGGTGGACCGCCGTTGAACCCGATTGAAATGGCGTCGAAATCCTGGGACGAAATTATTGCTAAGCTGGAAAAAGATCCGCAGCTTAAAGCGCAGTTCCTCGAAGTTTATCCGCAAGGTTTCAGTGGCGAAAATATTACTGATGCCATTGCTGAATTTGAGAAAACATTAATTACGCCGGATTCCCCATTTGATAAATGGTTGCGTGGAGATGAAAATGCGCTGACGGCGCAACAGAAAAAAGGCTATCAATTATTTAAAGATAATAAATGTGCAACTTGTCATGGTGGTATTA
>NZ_SJWV01000417.1:0-1260 GCF_004352695.1 Escherichia sp. KCJ4928 | reverse complement strand
GACCAAGGTCATCCGCCGCATACCCCAGCCGGGCACGCT
Source organism: Escherichia sp. KCJ4928 (assembly GCF_004352695.1). NCBI lineage: Bacteria > Pseudomonadati > Pseudomonadota > Gammaproteobacteria > Enterobacterales > Enterobacteriaceae > Escherichia > Escherichia sp. KCJ4928. The sequence goes on along the minus strand of NZ_SJWV01000417.1, from coordinate 1,221 downwards.
CTTTTTCTTCCCCTTTCAGCCGGGAGAGGGCCAGTTGACGCTCTGTGTTATTCAGGGCGCTCTGCTGTTTATCATCCAGAGTGGCCTGTGACAGTCGCAGCGGTACACTCGCCAGTCCCTGACGCTGTTGCAGCAGTTCATTACCCAGCCCCAGCAGGCGGTTGAATTCCGTATGCTGACCGTTCATGACCAGCAGTGACTGATACGCTTTATTCTGCTCTGCTGCCTGCTGACGAATTAACACAACACGGCGCTCTTCCAGTCCGGCAAGCACATCCTGAATGGACTGCGCTTTTTCCTGCATCTGTGCCAGGCGGGACTGCTCAACAGCAAACTGCTCTGTTGCCTGAGCAAGCTCTTCCGTTACAGTTTTCACCGATGTCAGATGGTTTATCATGAAGCCGTTACCGGTCGTCCAGCCCGGATTAGCCAGCACATACTGATACCCGGCGATTTTTTCCTGCAGGGATTTCACCCGGCTGGCCTGCTCATCAATCAGCCGGTTCTGCTCTGTCAGCGCCTCCCGTGTTCGCCCTTCATTATCTGAAGCTTCAGGCAGAGACATTGATGGCGTTTTATGCGCGATTTCATCAATCGTCAGTGCATACTGGCGCGCAGACTCCCTGGCCTGTTCCTGACTCTGGTACAGCGTGTACCATGCGGCAGCTCCCAGCATCACCAGTCCGGGTACGCCTCCAACCAGTCCCAGCGCACCGCTCATCAGACGAGAACCCACTGCCGTTGTACTGTTCAGCGCATTCTGGGCGGCGGTTCTGGCAGCAATATTTCTGTTCAGGCGTTCCTGTGTGACCGCCAGACGGGCCTCTGCCGCAATCTGCATCTCAGTCCCGCGGGCTGCCGCCACAGCCTGCTGAGCCCGGTACACGGCTGCCCTTGCCCGCGCCGTGGCAATCTGCGTTCCCCTTAACTGGGCCTCAGCCAGTGCCACTTCATTACGTGCAGCGGTCACAAGTCCTGCCGTGGCAGACATCGCTCCGGAAGCCAGATTACCAAAGTACCGGGCCACCCCGACAGCAACCAGCACACCCGCAGCTGTTGCCACGGTATCAATATTTCCGGCCACACCGTTCAGCGCGCCGGAGAGCGTTTTCGTCGCTCCGCTGGCCTCATTCGCGCCGCCCACCCAGGCCATAAAGGCGTTTTCCACCTTCGTGATCCCGTCAGACACCGTTTCCGGCATGGCTGCATATTCATCACGCA
>NZ_SJWV01000416.1:0-1265 GCF_004352695.1 Escherichia sp. KCJ4928 | reverse complement strand
GTATTTGTCAGCACGGTAAAACAACTTAAAAACTCCATTATTGCCATTTCTGCGATTGTTGCCATGGCAACGGTAATGGATGTCTGTGGGTTGATTGGCACTCTGGCACAGAGCCTTGTGGATCTGACTGGTGGGGCCTACCTTTTCATTGCTCCGGTTATCGGCGCTCTTGGTACATTTGTTACTGGTAGTGACACAAACTCCAACATTCTGTTTGGTAAATTGCAGACCACTGCGGCTGAAAAATTGCATGTGGATCCACTCTGGCTGGCTGCCGCTAACACATCTGGCGCAACAGGCGGCAAAATGATTTCTCCTCAGAGTATTGCTATCGCTGTTTCAGCCACTCGTATGGATGGTCAGGGTAGCGTAATCATGTCAGGGACACTGAAGTACTGCTTTGCTTATATTGTTATTCTTGGACTGAAAGTCGGCCTTGTCTACCACCTGTTCATGGCCTGAGAAAAAATAACAAAAGGACATGGAATATTAATCAACAGGAGAAATTTCTGTGAATGTTAACTTTTACGTCACCTGCATTGGTGATGCGTTTAAATCCCGGATGGCACAAAAAAGCGTGCTGTTACTGGAGCAATTGGGTTGTAATGTCCATTTCCCCGAAAAACAGGGATGTTGCGGTCAGCCAGCGATAAATGGCGGTTATGTTAGTGATGCTATTCCTGGCATGAAAAATCTCATATCTTCGCTGGAAGAGAATGACTGGCCTGTAGTTTCTCCTGCCGGATCATGCACTTACACGATAAAAAATTACGCTCGCTATCTCAGTGAAGAACCTGAGTGGGCGGCACGAGCTGAAAAAGTGGCTGAACGCCTGCATGATTTGACGTCATTTATAGTAAAACACCTTGGCATCACTGATGTAGGGGCAAGACTCAATGGTCGCGCAGTGTACCATCCTTCATGTAGCCTTTCCCGTAAACTGGGTGTAACCAGAGAACCGCTTTTGCTGCTTGAAAATGTACGGGGACTTGAGCTGCTGCCGTTTCACGCTCAGGAAACGTGCTGTGGGTTTGGCGGCACGTTCTCTGTAAAAATGGCGGAGATCTCTGGTGAAATGGTAAAGGAGAAAGTCGGGCATATTATGGATGTTAAACCTGATTTTCTTATCGGAGCTGACGCCAGTTGTCTGCTAAACATCGGCGGCCGGCTTAGCCGTGAAGGGCATCCTGTAAAAGTGATGCATATTGCTGAAGTCCTGATGCACAGATGAGGTAAACAGAATGTCTTTGAAAACAAGTGATATC
>NZ_SJWV01000415.1:0-1273 GCF_004352695.1 Escherichia sp. KCJ4928 | reverse complement strand
ACAAATACAAACAATAATGAGAATAATTTATATTTACTTTTTACAAAAAATGAATATTACTGACAAAACTAAATATAAATAATGACTGCCTCGGCATGCCAGTTAACAGCCATCCGCAATGGCGTGTTCGATTTTGCGAATAAAAAATGGTTACTGTAGAAGCGGATTTTCACCACCTGTCAACCATGAATGGTCAGTGGAGTGAGACGACTGGTATGATTTGGTCGATGACTTCTTCCGGTGAATACGGACAGAAACATTGAAATATTGTAAGAGAGAACGTTCAGAATTCTGTGTCACGTGAAAATACTACAGCGTTATCACCTTATTCAGTCGACCTTCAAAATAAACGTCTAACCGTGACAATCACCATTTGGATTGCCCACTGGGGAGGCGAACGATTGCCTCGACGGCATTTATAATGCCAGCCCACATTGTTGGCGCTGACAATACTAAGGACAAACGATGGGGAAGTAGCTTTTTAGCGTTATTTTCGGGAGTAAAAAACGTGGTATCTTTCCGTATGTCAGTTGTATCTTGCTGGTATTCGTAGTCGTGATAGGGCATACAACGATATTTATCTTGACGTTAGTGAAGAATAAGTTGTTTTGTGATCTATTTTAATCTGGGATTACAATCCGGGCTTGATACATCGCATCACGACTTTTATTCTCTTCAGAATAGAATATGTTACTCCCCGTTTTACAGGCTCAGGATTTGAATTACAAATTATACTTTTAAGTGAACAATAACCAGGGGTATTTCTTATTTCCTGAAACCTGGTTTGGCCCATTTCGGGATGAGTTTGGAAAAACTCTTGACGCATACGATAGTGATGAAATAAACGAAACAAATTACGTCAACAAACTCAGGCGTCTTGCCTGACATGCTCCTGACATCATTGATATTCACACTCATCTGGCATATGCATTTGCGCTCTTTATGCTGCAATTCTGGCGAATGTTCATTTACAGCGTCATCAGGATGCCGTTATACTCATTGATAAAATACTAACATATAACCCTGAGAATAATCAGGGGCCACGCTGGTTACTGGGGGCGGAATTGTTACGTGCTGGCAAGCATGACAGGGCTCTGTACGTATTGACAGGACATGTCAATGAATTTTCCCCCTACTGGTACGAGCTTGCTCTTTTACATTTTATGAATGAGGCATATATGAATGCTGCAACGGCATTTCGATATGGATTTTTAACAAGCATATATTGTTGAAATGCTTTGTTAGAATCTTCATCCATTCCCTGGGGCTGTAT
>NZ_SJWV01000414.1:0-1281 GCF_004352695.1 Escherichia sp. KCJ4928 | reverse complement strand
AGAATAAATTTAATAAAAAAATTTTCCGCTTAATATCATCCCTCCCGGTCTTCATTAACAAGATCGCAACAATCAGGAGGGATATTCATCACATCCGGTCAGCAGATCGCCCGGATATCGAGGCCGGTACGCTTAATCTGACGCAGGAACTGTTTGAAGTGATCGGCTTCCGCAATGTTGATATGGCGGAACTGCGTATCCACACCCCGGCTGAGCGCGTAGCTATAGCTGAAGGCCATCTTTTCCGGGTGGCTTTTGCGATATTTTTTCAGCTCAGTCAGGCTGCTGAATTCCAGGACGTCCCACTCTTCCCCGGTGTTTTTTTTCTTCCCGGCAACAAGAAGCGTGTACGACGCGGTGTTAACGTGGATATTTCGGGTACTCATCCTGCTTTCTCCTCTCTCTGGTTTTCAGCCCCCATCATCGGTTAGGTTTCGGGAGCCGCCGCAGGCCACAGCGCGACAAGGGTGGCGCGACCGTTCCGGTCGCTGCAAACCCGGGGCAGAGCATCTTTCGCTTAATTTCCTGCCCCTGATTATCATTAACAAATCAACAACATGGTCATAGGCTGACCGGCCTGTTGGCTGAAAAGCATCATCAGTGCACTCAAATCACTGGCTTTTTTTCTGATAACTGGCGTGTGATTTTCCACGCTATCCAACAGTTCCCCCAGTTCATCATTGATTTGCCATAACTGTTTCAATAGCGTTTCCGCATCCAGGCTGCTCTGGTATGCAAGATTTGCCTGAACAGCACGATTCTGCATGATGTCGATTTGTGCGATTGCGTCTTTCTGCTGATCGCCTGTTGGCTGATAAGCGGTGTTAAAAGAAAATGCGCTCATGTTTCCTCCTGTATCTGATGTTTTCAGCCCCCATCATCTTTTGAGTTTCGGGAGCCGCGGTTTTGACGTTTTGCGGGGACCTGCCTTTTGTTCCCTCCGGTATTCACCATCACCTTTTTGAGAACCTTCGCCGCATGGGGCATCACTGCCACGGCCTGCCGCACCTGTCCTGGGCAGAACGCAAAATTTTTTACCGGGTTTTGGGTAAAAAATTTTGTGGGCTGTTCATTTACCCTGGACAGTCAGTGCGGCAGGTTGTGGCTGTCTATGCCCCCGGCGACAGGGGCTTAAACAGGTGAATGGCACCGGACAGAACAACGGGCAGGGACCCGCCGCAACGACGTGAAGCGCGGTTTGCGAAACGGCGTTGCCCCTTACATCCCGGCGGCCTTTTGCCGGGATGCCGGGAGCGCAGGCCACGGCGCGACAGAGGCGGC
>NZ_SJWV01000413.1:0-1287 GCF_004352695.1 Escherichia sp. KCJ4928 | reverse complement strand
CCACACGACCATCGAGTGCCCATAATCAATACCTTCTGTCGGACCACTACCTTCGTAATCACTCATAAAAACACCTCTTTGACTTTTAAAACAATGCGTTAAAAACAACAAACTGTACATAAAACCACTGGTTTTATGTACAGTAAAAAGTTACGTCACCTCGTAAATCCTGTCAACCCACTGGATTTACGTTTTTGTGAAAACGCTCAAGAAAAACAACCAATCATTCTTAAACTCAATGGCAACAGGCATGAAAGAAGGCTGATTAGCATAAGGAGAGAGCCAACAGTTAAACTGTTATGACACCAGAGAAACACCCGGAGACCACCATGAAACGCCATAGACTGACCGAAGCCGAAGAGCGCCGACTGGCAGAAGCCATTGCCGCTGAAGCTCGTGCCATGGGGCTGACGAAAAAGGACAAAATGCCGCAGGAAACAAAGCGACGCCTCCGGGCACGGATACTTAAAGCCATTCTTGATGAACGAACGGCCAGCAAAAATCGAGAAGCCACACTGACTGCCGGACAGGACCCGGATGACACCTTCACCTGGCAACCACTGCGCCGCCGCTAAGCTAAGGGTTATTTAACATAACCCCTTATTGTACGCACCGCTGAAATGCGTTCAGCGCGATCACGGCTGCTGACAGGTAAAAATGGCAACAAACCACCCGAAAAGCTGCCGCGATCGCACCTGATAAATTTTAACCGTATGCATAGCTATTCAGCCATGTGAATAACGCTGGTTTTGCCTGCGTAAACCTCATGACACTGTTTTTTTTCCATCTTTTCAGTTGATGACATACGCAGACATCGCGGGATGAGGCTGAGGAATGAGCGCGATCTGGCAAAGAGGCAAAACACAGCAACAAAAACGACACGCCAGAATCGCGCCCGGATTCGTTTTTAACGCGTTCCGGTACCATCTGGCAACCTCCCGGAACAACTCACCGTCACATCCCCATTGACGGGCCACGCCATACCCGTACTTCCCGTTCCTGCTCTTCATGCCAGGACCGCGCACGCTCCCGTTCCAGGCGTGCCAGCCTTTCCTGTTCATCCCTTATCTGCTGTTCGTGATAAATAACCGACTCAAGCGGTCCACCTGCCCGGCTAATCTCTGCACCTGCTGACTCAAGCCGTCGCACTGTTCCCTCAGTTGCCCGTTCTCCTGTCGTGTCAGCTCGAACATATGCTGCAAATCCGTGAAGGCGCTCTCCCAGTCTTTCAGCCGCTGCGTATAGTCCTGCTGCAATTGCTCTAAGGCGTTCAGTAAGTGCATTTCC